>NZ_BCWL01000024.1 GCF_001592185.1 Bergeriella denitrificans NBRC 102155 | reverse complement strand
TTTTATTTAGTATGAAGAAAGATGTTGCTATACTAGAAAAGTATGTGCATTGTATGATTGAAAAATACCCTTTGCGTAAATGTGCTGAAATCTGCGACATCAACTTAGCTACTGCTTTTGCTTGGCGACACAAGATTTTAGATGCTCTGCAAAAGATGATGGAAAAAGTTGAGTTAGACGGCGTTGTACAAGCGGATGAAACCTTTACAACCATTTCTTACAAAGGGCATCATCGAAATTTTAAGTTGCCACGCCCTTCGCATAAAAGAGGCACCAAAGCAAGTCAGCGTGGCTTATCAAAAGAGCAGGTTTGTATTCCTGTTGGCGTAAATCTAAACGGATTGTCTATTGCCAAGGTTGCCAACTTGGGTCGCCCAACAATTAAAGATTTACGCAAAGTTTTGGGCGATAAGATAGCCCGAGATTCGGTATTGGTTACAGATTCACTTCGTGCTTATCAAAAACTTTCTTTTGTTATGGGTTTAAACCATATTCGAGTCCCAAGAAATAAATTCAAATCAGGCATATTTAATATTCAAATAGTAAACAACTACCATAAACGCTTAAAAGACTTAATTTTCGGTACATTTAAAGGTGTTGCTACAAAATACTTAAACAACTATCTTGTGTATCATAATTTTGTTAATTTTTCTAAAGACACCAAGACAAATAAAGAAGTTGTATTATTTGAGTTTATTCGTAATACGTTCTGCCAAAGCAAAACATTTGAAATTGCAAAACGTCCTGTTCTACCAATTTTAAGTGACAATCATAGGCTATTAGATATGGATATAAAAAATGATTGAAAAGCAAAAAAAAGACAGATATGAAATGCACAAATATTGGGGAAAAAAACCCTCTGCTCATTTAAAAGAACTAATTGAAACATATTCAGGGGAAGGCGATGTTATTCTTGACCCTTTTTCAGGTTATGGAGTTTTCTGTTGCGAGGCATATTTACTAAATAGAAATGTAATTTCTAATGATCTAAACCCAATCGCAAATTTTATAAATCATCGACTTTTGTCAAAAGATCTGAATATAGAGAAACTAACAAAGGAATGGGGTGTAATAAAAAGTCAATTAGAACCATTTATAAATAAATGGTATGGTTTAAATTTAAAAGATGAAACAGTTCAACTTATTAGTATTCTAAGAGATAAAAGCGACAAACCAATAAAGGTAAGATTTAAAAGTGTAAATAATAAAAGAACTGAAGAGATTTATTTATCTCAAGATCAAATCAATGAGTTTATAAATTTCGAAAATTCACAAGAAATTGAAGATTGGTATCCAAAAAATAAACTTATTGAAAATTCAAGAATTTCTGCAAAGAAAGGAATGGTTGTATCTGATTTGTTTACTAAGAGAACTCTAGCCTGCCATTCAAAGTTACTCAAACTTATAGAAAGCAAATCCTCGGGAGAAGAACAGCAGTTACTTAAATTGGCATTTACCGCTAATCTTGCAAATTGTTCTAAATTAGTTCCACCAATAAAATCAAGGGGGGAAATGTCTCAAGGTGCTTGGATGACAGGGTTCTATGTTGGGGATACTTATATTGAAAATAATGTATTGCAATATTTTGAAAATAGATTAAATAAAATTATTAAAGGAAAAAAAGACTATTTAAAGTTTTTTAACAATCCTTTTTTTAACTATAAAAATACATATAAAGTTACTCAGTTTGACGCAAAACTCCTTGATATTGGTGACAATAGTGTAGATTACATATTTGCTGATCCTCCTTATGGAGATGCGGTGCCATACTTTGAGCAAAGTGTTATTTGGAACTCTTGGCTTAGATTAGAGCCTGAGTATAAAAATGAAATAGTTGTGTCAGATAGTAAATTTCGAAGCAAAAAAATTACAGATTTTGAAAGTGACATAAATAAAGCATTCGTAGAAATCAGAAGAGTTTTAAAGTCAGATGGTTATTTTTCGTTAACTTATCATTCTCTTTCTGGATTAGAATGGAGAGCAATAACAAATGCTTGCATTTATAATGGTTTTGAAATGATTTCATTCAAATGGCTAACGCAAAAAAACTTTACGCCAAGACAAATAAATCGTTATAAAAGTGTGAAAGGCGATGTTCTTGTGACATTTAAAAAGTCATCGGAGGTTAATTTTACTATATTAGATGACAATCAAACAGAAATGTTTTTTAAACAAAATCTTAAAAGCTGGCTGTCTAGGGAAAGTTTGGATACAAATGAGGTTTTTTTGCGAATTATGAAATTGATTTTTGCAGAGAGAATAATAATTGGAAGTGTTGATCTATACAAAACGCTGGTTAATAATTTTCATTTTACCAAAACAAATCAATGGAGCATCAAATGAAAAACTTATCTTTCTCACAATTAGACTCTTTTTTTAGAAAAGATGATTTTCCAAGTATTGAGAGACATCAATATGGCATTAGGTATTTAAAATTAAGAAGTATGTCTCGTAAAGAAATTATGGAAGAATTTTTTCAGGAATATGAAATTGACATCTCTAAGCTTAAGTCAAAAGAATATTTTAGATATGCTTTTGAGAACATTGATATAACCATAGAAAGTATAAATAGTTTTATTGAAAAGAAATACCAAATAGAGCGTACCGATAGACTTCTACAAGAAGATTATTTAGTAGATCAACTGAGCAGATTACAATACTTCGATTGGGGCGGTTCATTTGGTAATAGTCTTGAAAAAAACATTGTCGATAATTATGTCAAAAAAATACAATCTTTTGACATAATTAACAAAAAAATAGAAACTGAGCTATTTTCAAGTTTACAGGGATACACTCTAAATTCTTGGTATAATCACTGGACTTCAATTTTAATTGAAGATATTTTTAAAGATCATGCTAATGTATTGCCAACCATCGGACTTATAAAAAAGATTGATTTCTTTATAAATGAGATACCTTTTGATTTAAAGGTTACTTATTTTCCTGAGCAGTTCTTAGCTGAAAAATTGAAGCAAAAGGGGTTTGGCAATGAGTTAACTAGATTAAAACAAATATGTAGAAAACTGAACATTTTAATTCCTAATGACATGTCTGACAAAAACTTAAAACTGCATTTATACACAAAAGTTTCAGAATGTCATCATAAAGAAGCTAAAGAATTAATAAATGAATTAAATAAGTTAAAAAAACAAATTATTCGTGAAGCCGAACAAAATTCAGATGAATTAAAAGTATGGCTTTATGAAAATCAGGGTGAAGCCCGTTTTGACGCTTCAAATAGATTTTTTTTAATTCTCACGGACGAGACCAATATCAATGATAGTTGGAAACTTAAAAGAAACATTAAATTCCTAAGAGAGAAAATTCACTCTCATCTAGATTCTATAAAACTGGATCTTAATAAACTAAATACAAAATTTTACTGGAAGAAAACAAATGAACATTTTAATTGTAAGTCTGATATACTTTTTATAAAACAGACTTAATGGAAATAATTGTATACTTAGCTGTTAAAAAATATAAACATCGGGCATTTGATCGATATTAATAAAAGCAAGGCGGATCAGAGCAACCTTGCTAATCTAAGTAAATCAACAGTATTTTAAAACACAGCCTTTTTAAAAAATATTTTCACTCTTGGATTTTTGAAAGTGAATATGTTTTCTCAACCGATAAAAAAGTAGATGAAATCAAACCATGTTTTTTTGCCCTTTGCGCTTTAATGCTTATAGGCTATATCCACAATAGCGCAATAGGACTACAAGAGGGCTATGCACATTATGATTTTTCTATTGATTACGCTATTAGAGCAACAGAACTTGTATGTATGGCCGAGGCTACGGCAAATCTATTTTTAGAACCGAAGGATACAAAACTTATTGAGCAGCAAATTAAATCTGCATCTGCAAAAAAAGCAGCTAATATCAGACATGCTAAAAATCAAGCACTAAAAGAACAAGCTATTAGACGATGGTATCAAGAAATAAAGAAGCCAAAACCCAAAAGCAAAAATGCACTTGCCGCCGATTTAGCTAAAGAGTTCAGCCTATCCGTAACTACGGTAAGAAGATGGTTACAGGGCGTAAAAGAACTTAGTTCAACAGATGAAATAGAACTACCATTTTAAGTATGCCCTATGCGTGCATGGCCTACCCTATGCATGCATAGGGTATTTTTTTGTTTTAAATTCAACTGAATAATTGCCCTGTTAAACAACGCCGCACCAAGCGGCAGAAAGGGCAACCGCAATGACAACCAACACAAACACCACCACACCAACCACCGACCAATTTATCCGCGTGAAAGAGCTGGCCGCCACATTCGGCGTTTCCGCCACCTCAATTTGGGGTTGGTGTAATCCCAAAGACCGCCGCCACAAGCCCGATTTTCCCAAGCCGATTAAATTATCGGCCAACACGACCGTATGGAGCCTCAACGCCGTAAACGCCTATATCGGCAAATTGGCCGAGCAGGCCGCAAACTAAGAGGGTAAGCACCATGCAAAAAGAAACCGCCCAAACGCAAACGCATTCAGACGGCCAAGCAGGTAGTAATGACATCATTATGAAGCCTGCACGCCCCAAATTCAAGCCCGAAAGCCAATGCGGCGAAATCCTAGCGTATATCCGCGCCCACGGCAGCATAACCCACCACCAAGCCGCGCAGATGGGCATCATGGGCTTTAACGCCCGTATCAACGAAATACGCGCCGCAGGCTACCCCGTGATATGCACCATGACCGAGCATATCAACAAGCACGGCAAGGCCGTAAAGCGCGGCGTCTTCACGCTGGCAGTAGAAACAGAGGGAGCAGCAGCATGAATGCACTTGTCAAACTGGACTATCACAACACCGCCATTCACGCCGACCGCGAAGCATGGTTTAACGCTACCGAAATCGCCGCGCATTTTGGCAAACAGGTTTACGAATGGTTACGCCTGCCCGAAACAGAGCGATACATAGCCGCCCTATGCAAACGTGAAGAAGAAAAGCAGGCAAATTCAAATACGGGATTTTCCCGTATTACAAAAAGCAGCTTTATCAGAAGCAGACGCGGCAATAACGGCGGCACTTGGCTGCACCCGAAGCTGGCCGTTTCATTCGCCCGCTGGTGTGATGTTGATTTTGCCGTATGGTGTGATGAGCAAATCACAGAGCTGTTAACAGGCCGCCAAGACTGGCAGCAGGGCAGAGCCGAAAGCAAGATAGCTTTTCAGGTTATGGCGGAAATCCTCAAAGCCTCACGCCAAGCAGACGGCAAGGCCACCGCCGCCCACCATTACAGCAATGAAGCCCTGTTGTGCAACGCCGCGCTTACAGGCCGCTTTGCGCCGCTGGAGCGCGACCGCTTGAGCCGCCCCGCATTAACCATGCTTACCCGCTTAGAAGCGTGCAACGCCGCCTTAATCGGGCAGGGTATGCCCTACCAACAGCGCAAAGCCGAACTGTTCAAACTGGCAGAGCCGCAAAGAAACGCCATTCAGGCCACTTTGCAATAAAGCGCAAAGCCGTCTGAATACCGCCCAATAGCAAACCTTACATCAGCTTTCAGACGGCCTAAACCGCAAAAGAGATACCACCCCGTATCACTTTCCACTTTACGAACAACCCAAGAGAGTTTAGAATTAAATTTCTCTCTCTCAATTCATAAAGCCCTAAATCAGCAGGGTAAACGCTGGTTTTTTTACGCCCCTATCTTTCGGAGGCGTAAGCATTCCGCATACAGTCATCTATCCGTCTGAAAATCTTTCAGGCGCGTATCACAAGCTATGCGGGTGTGGGGTATCGGTAACGACCCCGTCGGACTTTATGCCGGAGAGAGCACCCGCCCCTTATGGGCTTCAAACTCTCAAAACATAAAGGCGCATATCATGCAAAACCAACCCCAAGCTATCAAAAGCACCCAATCTCAAACCGTTTCAAAAATCCAAACCAACGCATACCCCCTGCAAGTCATTTCCCAAATTGACGGCCTCGTCTATATCGAAGCCCCGACCGATACCATGTATCCCAAAATCGCCAAACACGACCTGATTGGCATTCAGCCCCTGCAAGACGGCGAGCCAGTCGCAGACGGCGTCTATTTGGCCGACAACAACGGCTATCCCACTCTGTACCGCATTCAAGGCTTGACCGCAGGCGGCTATCTCCTGATTTGCGACAACCGACACTATCAAAATCAAACCGTTTCCACCCTGCCGCCTTTACTTGGCAGAGTGCGGCGCATCTGCACGTTTCTTGACGACCAACGCCAAGACGACATCACACAAGCCGTAGCGGCCAACCGCTACCAATAATCAAAACCCCCACCCCTTGACACCCGCCGCCAAGCCGTTTTTCACCGCTTGGCAGGCGGAATGCACCCCAAAACCCGCATTCCCGCCCCAAAACGCGCCAATCAGGCCGTTTCACAGAGCAGGGCAGGCAAGGGTATTCAGAGCAGACAATGGCCGTCTGAAACGCATTCAGGCCGCCAAGAAACGGAGCAAACCAAATGAGCCGTAACCCAAACACTATCAGCCAAACCACCCGCCGCCAAACCAACCGCGCAATGCGTGAGCAGGCGCGCAAGCAGGCCCAGCGGCGAAACATCATCATCGACACCATCAGCGCAATCCTCACCGCCATGCTGGTGTGCTTCATCATCAGCCAATGCACCACCCCCGCCGCCGCCCAAACCATCGAAGCAGAGCAGGCCGCAGACGCAGCAGAAGCCGCCGCCGCATGGGCGCACGTCTATACAGGCGTGGACTTGGATAACGCCGCCGTAGCAGAGCCGATTGAGTAAGGAGCAAATCATGAACCACACCAGCGAGCAAATCAAAGAAGCCGCCCGTTACCGTTGGCGCGGCATATTGCAACAAATGGGCATACCCGCCCGCGCATTGACAGGCAAACATACCGCCTGCCCCGTTTGCGGCGGCAAAGACCGCTTCAGATTTGACGACCAAGAAGGGCGCGGCACATTCATTTGCGGCCAACACGGCGCAGGCGACGGCATACGCCTGATAATGGACTTGCACCAATGCAATTTTCAGACGGCCTTATCCCGCCTTGCCGCGTGTCTTGGCATGGCCGCGCACACCCCGCCCGAATACCAGCCGCCGAAGCACGAGCCGAAGCAAGAGCCGCCCGAAAAAGACAAAGCCGCCAAGCTGGCCGCCCTTTGGCACGAAGCCAAGCCCGTCAAACAGGGCGACCCCGTTTACAGCTACCTGCAAGGGCGCGGGCTGGCAATGGCCGAGCCGCCCCAAAATATCCGCTACCACGAAACCTTGCCCTATTGGGTAGAAACATCAAACGGCTGGCAGATACACACCCGCGCCCCCGCCATGCTGGCCGCCATTCACAACACAGCGGGCGAGCTGCAAGGGCTGCATCTGACCTACCTCAAGCCCTGCTATGCCAAACCCCACGGCGACAACGGCAACCACATACCCAGCTACACCAAGCTGAATATCCGCCATCCCGACACAGGCGAGCCGCTACCCGCCAAGAAAATGCAAAGCCGCATATCAGGCAGCACCAAAGGCGCAGCCGTACAACTTTACCCGCTGGCCGAAGCAGAGCCGCGCCGCCTGCTGGTGTGCGAGGGCATAGAAACCGCCTTAGCCGCGCGGGAGCTGTTCCCCGATTATCCCGTATGGGCATGCCTGAATGCGGGCAACCTGGCCGCCTTCCAAATCCCGCCCGAAGTAACCGAGCTGCTGATTGTCGCAGACCACGACACCCCGCGCCCCGTAGGTTTCAAAGCCGCGCATGATTTGGCCGTGCGCGCCATTAAGAGCGGCGTAAGGGCGGGAATATGGCAGCCCGAAACACAAGGCTATGACGCGCTGGACGAGCTGGAGCGGCGCAAACGCCCCGCCTACCACACCATGCAACACTTGAGAGAGAGCAAGGCATAGGCCATGACACCAGCAAACGCAAATGAAATCAGTTGAGACACCACGAAAGCGAAAAACCATGACAACCAACCACCCCCGCGAACTGCCACACGACTTTACCGTAAACCCCGCCGAAATCGACTATCAGCCAATCAAGCCCCGTTTCGACATCAACGGCAAGGGCATTTTTTGGATTGGCACAAAGGCCGATAAAGACGGCAACGTAGAAGAATGCGCCCCCTTGCGTCTGGCCGACCCAATCGACATCATCGGGCAGGGCAAAGACAGCAGCGGGCAACATTGCCGCGTCATCCAGTTCACAGACCCCACCACCCGCCAAAGCCGCCGCGCCGTCTTACCGTCTGCCGAAATCGGCACACAAAGCGGCTGGCAGCGGTTACAGAGCTACGGCTTGACCATACATAGCGGGCGCATGAAGCGCGAGCGTCTGGCCGATTACCTGCAAACCGAGGGCAGCAAAGCGCGTTTCCAAATCACAGATAAAGCAGGCTGGCACGGCAAAGCCTACATACTGCCATCAGGCGAAATCCTCGCCCCCGCCGATACCGACAGCAGCAACATCATCTACCACGGCGACACCAGCACCGACACCGCCTACACCGTATCAGGCAGCCTTACCGACTGGCAGCACGAAATCGCCGCCAAAGCAGCAGGCAACAGCCGCCTATGCCTGGCCATCGGCACAGCCCTAGCCGCGCCCCTGCTTGCCCTGTTGAACGAGCAAAACGGCGGCTTCCATCTCTACGGCGACAGTTCAGACGGCAAAACCACCGCCGCACTGGCAGGCTTGAGCGTATGGGGCAACCCCGCCGCCCTCAAAATGGCATGGCGCGGCACAGATTTAGGCTTTTCCAACGCCGCGCTGGCACGCAATGACGGCCTGTTAGTGTTGGACGAAATCGGCGAAGCCCACCCCAAAACCATCAGCAAAACCGCCTATTCAGTCATCAACGGCAAAAGCAAAATACAGGGCGCAAAAGACGGCGGCAACCGCGCCGCGCAGGAATGGCGCGTCTTACTGCTTTCCACAGGGGAATACAGCTTGCAAGCCTACATGGAGCGCACAGGCGAAAAATGGGAAGCAGGGCAGGCCGTAAGACTGCCGAGCATACCCGCCGCCGCCGCGCTGGAGCTGGCCGCCGACATTACAGGCCTGCCCGCAGGCGTAGGCATGGCGGGCGTGAAACAATGCTTTGATGATTGGTATGCCATCAACGGCGCAGGCAAATACGAAGACCGCCGCATTATTGACGCAGCCGCTGCATTTCTATCACGATACGCCGATACCCCGCGCTTTGTTGATTGGAGCAGCCAGACCACCAACCACAACCACGCAGGCTATCGCCGCCCCGCGCAAGACCCCGAAGCCAACCGCGCAGGCATAAACGAATATTGGATAATCCCCGATGTAGTCAAAGTAGAAATCACACAAGGCACAGACCTGAATAAGGCTTGCCGCGTATGGTATGACGCGGGTTGGCTGTTACGCAACGAAGCAGACCAACGTTGGACGAGAAAGAAAAGGGGCAAGGGCAGCCATTATGTATTTCAAGGCATGACCCCGCCCGACAACGACCCCGATAAGGGCGAAAAATAGCCCCGCCGATACCGACACCAGCAAGGCAGATATGCGCCTTGCTGTTTTTTATTGCTTGCGGCCTGCCTTATGTTGTAATAACATCAATACAAATCCCGAAACGGAGTAACCACCATGCAAACATTCAGCAGCCGAGAATTTAACCAGCGCACCAGCCAAGCCCAAAAGGCCGCGCAAGTCGCCCCCGTGTTTATTACCAAGCGCGGCAAGCCCGATTTAGTGTTAATCAGCCATGCCGAATATTTACGGCTGGCAGGCAAAAAGCAAACCATGCTGGAAGCCCTAACCCCGCCGCCTGAGCTTGCCGCCGCAATGGCCGATGTAGATATGGAAATCCCCCCGCGAAGCACCGCGCAACGCCCCGCCGTGGAGTTTGAATAATGTACCTGCTTGATACCAACATCATCAGCGACACCCGCCGCCCCGAGCGCACCAACAGCGGCCTGCAACAATGGCTTGCCGATAAAGACCCTGCCGCCTTTTACACCAGCGCAATAGTCATGATGGAGCTAGAGCGGGGTGTATTGGGCATAGAGCGCAAAGACCAAGCACAAGGCGCAATATTGCGGCAATGGCTGGAAGATACCGTAAAGCCCGCCTTTTCAGGCCGCATCCTGCCGATAGACGAAGCCACCGCCGAAATATGCGCCGCCCTGCATATCCCCGATAGAAGCCCCGAAAACGACGCATGGATAGCCGCCACCGCCAAGCAGCACCGCTTGATATTGGTAACGCGCAATACCGCCGATTTTGAGCGCACAGGCGTGAAGCTGTTTAACCCGTTTACCGACTAAAGGGCGTAGAGCATAACGGAGATATAACCATGAAATACAAAAGCGAAGTTTTCGCAGCCATTCACGAAACCATGCAAGACCTGCACGAAGCAGGCGCGATTAATGCGGCTACTATGCGTCAGTTTGACAAATCATGCCTTACCAAAGTAGAAGCACTAGTCCCCGCCGACATCAAAGCCATCAGAGAGCGCGAAGCCCTCACACAGGCCGCCTTTGCCATTCATCTCAATATCAGCAAAAACCAAGTTTCAGATTGGGAGCGGGGCGTGAAGAAGCCGAGCGGTACAGCCCTGAAGCTGCTTACCATCGTAAAAAAACAAAGGCATTGAGGCCATAGCCTAGCCGCCAACACAAAGGCCGTCTGAACGCAAATCAGACGGCCTTATTTCACACCAGCAAAATCAAGTCATGACATGACTGAAACACGCGGCTGCCCCCCACACCGCCCACCCCGAGCGGAAACATCAACAGCCGCAAAAGTATTATTATCAACAAATAGTAAATAATCAAGCCGAAAATACCAGAGATTATCAATATTTAATGCAGTAATGTTCCCGCGTTCCCATGCATTCCCGTATGACAATATCATTGTTGGGAACACTTTTTATTATTAAAAACAAGTAACTAAGTAAAGTGTTCCCGCG
This sequence comes from Bergeriella denitrificans NBRC 102155, assembly GCF_001592185.1. Lineage (GTDB taxonomy): Bacteria > Pseudomonadota > Gammaproteobacteria > Burkholderiales > Neisseriaceae > Neisseria > Neisseria denitrificans. The sequence goes on along the minus strand of NZ_BCWL01000024.1, from coordinate 4,261 downwards.
TTCCCGCCGTTTTTGCATTTTTTGCACGCTTATATAGGGATTTTTTTCAGAGCCGAGCAGAGCGGCCACCCAAAAAAATCCGACCGCTTTTTTTTCACTCCGAAAAACTACCACCCTGCCAGTCCCAAAAAAGGGACTACCCCCTATCGACAAAAATAGCCTTACTCGACTATCATTGCCTGCCCGATAAAAAGCATCGGCCAGCCCCGCAATATCGCCTCTGAAAAATTTTGACTTTGACAAAATGGGGGTATTTTTGGGGGTATTTTGAAAAGCCGATAAAATTTATTTGTTAAAAATCACATGTATATCGTTTCATTTCGAGTCTGACCCTGCACCAAATTCTGAAACGGCTGCTTTTTTAAGCAGCCGTTTTTCATATTCCAAACACCACCCTGCACCCCAAAATTCCCGCGATTACTCATTTTCCAATACCGTTCCAATATTAAAACGCGCGCCCGTTTCTCTTCACTACCGCCGCTTCTGCATTCCACTATCCGCCTCATTTTCAGACGGCCTTTCCGCACCCGTCCATACCGCCCTACATCTTCGCGGCTCAAGTGTTGACAATCCGCCTGCCGCGCCGCCGCATGCCGCATATATTTATCTTATGAAAATCAAAAGCTAATAATATTTGATTAAAATAATGTTAAAAGACGAAAGTTTTTATCTTGCCTGAATGCGCGGATTGGGTTATCGTTGGCGTTCTCCGTTTTTTCATCAACTCTGAGCCTTAGTCCAATGCTCGGGTTATGTTGCCGTTACCGTGTTCCCCCAAAGCGCGTACCCTAAACCGCTGCTTGGCGGACTTGCATTACAGGTGCTGTGGTAAGGCTGCTAGTCCGGTTGGGCCGACGCCATAAAAAAGAGGTTGTTATGCAATTATCAGGTGCACAAATCGTTGTGCAAAGTCTCAAAGCCGAAGGTGTGGAATACGTTTTCGGCTATCCGGGCGGCGCGGTTCTCGAAATCTACGACGCCATTTTCCAGCTCAATAAATTCAAGCACATTCTGACCCGCCACGAGCAGGCTGCCGTCCATGCGGCCGATGCCTATGCACGCACCAGCGGCAAAGTCGGCGTGGCTTTGGTCACTTCCGGCCCCGGCGCCACCAATGCGCTGACCGGCATCGCCACGGCTTATTCCGATTCGATTCCGATGGTGGTGATCACCGGCCAGGTAGGCACGCCCTCCATCGGCACGGATGCATTTCAGGAAGTCGATACCGTGGGCATTACCCGCCCGTGCGTGAAGCATAATTTCCTGGTGACCGACATCAACGAGCTGGCTGTAACCATCAAAAAAGCCTTCCAAATCGCCGCCAGCGGCCGCCCCGGCCCGGTGGTCGTCGATATTCCGAAAGACGTGACCCAGGCGATGGCGAAGTTCAGCTATCCGCAGGAAGACATCTTTATCCGCTCCTATCAGCCGGTGGTACAAGGCCATACCGGTCAGATTAAAAAAGCGGTACAGATGTTTGCTTCGGCCAAACGCCCGCTGGTTTACTTCGGCGGCGGTATCGTATTGGGCAACGCCAGCAGCGAGCTGATTGAATTTGTCCGCTCCACCGGTGCGCCCTGCGTGGGCACGCTGATGGGCTTGGGCGCATTCCCGTCCAGCGACCGCCAATATCTGGGTATGCTGGGTATGCACGGCACTTACGAAGCCAACCTCGCCATGCAGAATGCCGACGTAGTTTTGGCCGTAGGCGCACGCTTCGACGACCGCGTAGTGTCCGTACCGTCGAAATTCATGGAAAAACCGAAAAAAATCATCCATGTCGATGTCGATCCCTCCAGCATTGCCAAACGCGTCAAAGCCGATGTGCCGATTGTGGGCGACGTGAAAAACGTCTTGGCGGAAATGATTGCACTGTGCCACAAGCAAAACAGCATTCCGAGCCGCGAGCATTTGGACAAATGGTGGAAATCCATCGAATCTTGGCGCAGCCGCGACTGCCTCTGGTTTGAAAACGACAGCGAAACCATCAAACCGCAATATGTGGTGAAAAAGCTGGCGGAAATCACCGGCAACGCCGCCATCGTTACGTCCGACGTCGGCCAGCACCAAATGTTTGCCGCGCAATATTATCCGTTTGAGCGCCCGCGCCAATGGCTGAATTCCGGCGGCTTGGGCACCATGGGCGTCGGCCTGCCGTATGCCATGGGCGCGAAGCTGGCTGCGCCGGAGCAGGATGTATTCTGTATCACCGGCGAAGGCTCGATTCAGATGAACATCCAAGAGCTTTCCACCTGCTTCCAATACAAAATCCCGCTGACCGTTGTGACCCTTAACAACGGTTATCTGGGCATGGTGCGCCAGTGGCAGGAGCTGTATTACGACAACCGCGAATCGGAAACCTATTTCGATTCCCTGCCCGACTTCGTTAAGCTGGCAGAAGCCTACGGCCACGTCGGCATCCGCGTAGAGAAAACCTCCGAAGTGGAAAACGCCCTGCGCGAAGCCCTGCGCCACAACCGCGAAGGCCGCCTGGTATTCATCGACTTCATTACCGATAAAAAACAAAACGTGTTCCCCATGGTCGGCAACGGCAAAGGCCTCGATGAAATGGTACTGCCCGTGCACATGAGAGAAACCAAAGCCGACAGCGACGTCAACGACGTTACCGACCGCGATTACGACACAAGGAGCGTGCCATGAGAAGGATTTTATCGGTTTTGATTGAAAACAAATCAGGCGCGATGAGCCGCGTAGTCGGCCTGTTTTCCGCCCGCGACTACAACATCGACTCCCTGTCGGTAGCCGCCACCGAAGACAAAACCCTGTCGCGCATGACCATCGTAACCCACGGCGACGAAACCGTCATCGAGCAAATCACCAAGCAGCTCAACAAGCTGGTGGAAGTGATTAAGGTGGTGGATTTGAACGAAAGCCGCTTTGTCGAGCGCGAGCTGATGCTGGTTAAAGTACGCGCCGTCGGCAAAGACCGCGACGAATTCCTGCGTCTCAACGAAATCTACCGCGGCAGCGTGGTCGATGTCACCGACCGCAGCTACACCATCGAAGTGACCGGCTCGAGCGAAAAACTGGATTCCTTCCTGGAAACCGTCGGCCGCGCCGCCATTTTGGAAACCGTACGCACAGGCGCAGCCGGCATCGGCCGCGGCGAACGTATTCTGAAAATCTGATACCGCCTCCGGCGGACACGCGATTTTCAGACGGCCTGCCCCTCAGCAGGCCGTCTGAAACCCCAAACCCATCGATACCCCGTTAATAAGGAAACAAAATGCAAGTTTACTACGATAAAGACGCAGACCTGTCTTTGATTAAAGGCAAAACCGTTGCCATCATCGGCTACGGCTCGCAAGGCCACGCCCACGCCGCCAACCTGAAAGATTCCGGCGTTAACGTCGTCATCGGTTTGCGTAAAGGCACTTCTTGGGACAAAGCCGTTGCCGCAGGCCACGATGTACGCACTGTTGCCGAAGCCACCCAAGCCGCCGATGTTGTCATGATTCTGCTGCCGGACGAAACCGCGCCTGCAGTGTACAACGCCGAAATCAGCGCCAACCTGAAAGCCGGCGCCGCCCTGGCCTTCGCCCACGGCTTCAACGTACACTACAACCAAATCGTACCGCCGAAAGACGTTGACGTGATTATGGTTGCCCCCAAAGGCCCGGGCCACACCGTACGCAGCGAATTCCTGAAAGGCGGCGGCGTGCCGACCCTGATTGCCGTTTACCAAGACAACTCAGGCAAAGCCAAAGACATCGCCCTCTCTTACGCAGCAGCCAACGGCGGCACCAAAGGCGGCGTGATTGAAACCAACTTCCGCGAAGAAACCGAAACCGACCTGTTCGGCGAACAAGCCGTATTGTGCGGCGGCGCGGTAGAGCTGGTGAAATGCGGCTTCGAAACCCTGGTTGAAGCCGGCTACGCCCCCGAAATGGCCTACTTCGAGTGTCTGCACGAGCTGAAACTGATTGTGGATCTGATGTACGAAGGCGGCATCGCCAACATGAACTACTCCATTTCCAACAACGCGGAATACGGCGAATACGTGACCGGCCCCGAAGTGATTACCCCGGCCACCAAAGAAGCGATGAAAAAAGCCCTGTACCGCATCCAATCCGGCGAATACGCGAAAATGTTCATCCAAGAAGGCGCCACCAACTACGCCTCTATGACTGCCCGCCGCCGTCTGAACGCAGACCACCAAATCGAAAAAACCGGCGCACAACTGCGCGCCATGATGCCGTGGATTGCCAAAAACAAACTGGTTGATTTGGATAAAAACTAA
>NZ_BCWL01000023.1 GCF_001592185.1 Bergeriella denitrificans NBRC 102155 | reverse complement strand
ACATTTCCAACAAAAAAGCCGTCTGAAAAATCAAACATCCGATTTTTCAGACGGCTTTTTACTTCTCTATACCAAAGCAACCGGTTTAAGCAAATGCCTGCAATTCAGGATTGATGTCGGATTGCGCCAGGTTATTGGTGTAGTTGCACAGGGTTGCCAAAGCAACGCCCAATACCACTTCCACGGCTTGCTGCTGGTTGTAGCCGGCGTCGAAGAAGGCTTGCAGCTCGGCATCGGATACCGCGCCTTTGTTGGCCATCACGGCTTGAGTGAACGCGGCCAGCGCGCTCAGTTTGGCATCGTCAAATGCACCGGCATCCAAAGCGCGGGCGGCTTTGATGGAGGCTTCGGACAGCAGTTTTTTCAGGGTTGCCAGTTTGGTATGGCCGGCCACGCAGAAACCGCATTGGTTGGTTTTGGCGGCAATAATCTGCACCACTTCCACTTCGCCCGCGGTCAGGCTGGTGGCGGCGTTCAGCTTGCCGACTTCTTGGTAAAACGCCAGAGCTTCGGGCGAGTTGGCCAATACGCCGATCAGGTTGGGCAAAAAGCCGTTGTTTTTCAACGCTGCTTCTACGCGCGGTTTGGCGGCTTCCGGAGCAGATTCGACGGTGTGTACGGTTAAACGGGCCATACTGGATACCTTTCAAAATGATTTTACGGGCGCGGCAGCCGTGCATCAGGCCGCTGCGAAAGGGAAACGCCGGGCGGTGCCGCGGGCGGACTTTTCCGATATTTAGGCGCTGTGTTGCGTTTTCAAGCCCGCAGTGCAACAAAAAGCAAATTCCGCTCGCTGCCCGGCCATCAGGCCGTCTGAAAATCCGCCCTTACCAGCGGTAGGCCAGCCCCAGCCAGTATTGCCGCCCGATTTGGTAGGCGCTGATATTGCTGCCCGCCGCGCCGCCGACATTGGATGCGCTGCTGCCGGCGCTGACTTTTTTATCCAATACGTTCAACACGTCCAAGCTGATATCGAGCGTGTTTTTGCGGACAGGAATGGCCCATAAAAACCGCCAATCCAGCGTCAACGCCTGCTTGTAGTCTTTGAGGCGGTAATCATATACCCGCCCCTGCCAGTCGCCGCAGGCCTGCGGCTGGCTGGAATCTTGGCATTGATTGACTTGATAACGGACGTAGTTTTTATAGGCCGTCTGAAAATTCAGCGCGTGCGTCCACTTGAAATGCCATTTGGGAATATCGGTTTGCAGCTCCAGATAGGCCGACCACGGGCTGTTGAAGGTCAGCGGCGGCATATCCGCCAGCGTGTCGTAGCGTTTGCCGTCGCGCAGGTAATAGGCTTGGTTGGCGCCCATATTGGCGATATCGGGGGTCAACACTTCTTCATAAGTGCCGTTGTAGCTTTTGCGGTAGCGGTGGTAGCGTGCGCCGGCTTTGTAGGAAAGCTGCCAAATGCCTGCTTGGTAAGGCTTGGCGTTTTCCAAAGTCAGCTTGTAGAGGTTGGAGTTGCCCCGGCCGTCGTTGCGGACGATTTTATTACCGTCGTCATCGGTGGCCGGTGTGAATTGGTCGCGGCTTTTGCGGTGCACCCATTTGGCGTTCATCACATGATTGCCGAAGCGGTAGACGAAGCCCAAGTTCGCTTCATCGCTGTAAGGCGTATCCAGGCCGCCCACCGACCAGCTTTGCGAGTTGTTCATATAGCGGGAAAAACGCCATTCGCCTTCGCCGCGCTGCGGGTCGTTGGCGCGGATATAGGCTTCGTTGGGCGCGATGCCCTGCCGCAGCGCGTAGGCCAGCATACTGCCGGCGTAATAGCGGTTCAGGCCGCCGTTTAGGCGGAAGCGGCCGTTGCCCAAGGTGTCGTAATCAAAAGAAAAACGCGGGGCGACGTCGAAATTGCCCAAAAAGCTGTTGTATGCCGCGTTTGCGCCCACATTCGCCCGCAGCCGCCCCCAAGTCAGCTCGTCGTTCAGATACACCGAATAGCTGTCGGCTTTGGCTTTGGCGCGGAACGCGGGGAAATACGTCATATGCGTTTGGTATTGCTCGCCGGCAATGCAGTCGCGGCAATTTTGGCTGACATTGGTGATATTGGCCGGATAGCCGTTGGCGCGCGTATTGTAATAGGCATACATATAACGCGATGCTTCAGGCCGCTCGGAGCGCGCCCGCGCGATATCGGCGTTGAAGCCGAAGCCGAAGCGGTGGGTCACGCTGCCGGTTTGCCGCGGATTCAATCGGTAATCCTGCTTCAAAGTCCAGGTATGGTTTGCCGATTCCAGCGTGCCGAAGCCGCCCTGATAGGCACGTTGGCAGCCGTTTTTGCCCATTTGCGTACACCAGCCCAGGCTGCTGTCGGTATCGTAGGCACTGCCCAGCCATTGATAGGAATCGGCGCCGCCGTCGTAGGCAATGCGGTTGCGCTGGCGGGTATAGGCCAGCGTCGTATCCACATCGCCCCAATCGGCCACGCGCTGCGATTCGAGCGCGAAGCGCCAGCCGCCGCCGCTGCTTTGGTAGCGGCTGTCGGGCGTATTGGTGCGGAAATAGGTGTTTTCGTGCGGCGAATACATCAGCGTGGCATTGACTTTATGGCCGTCTGAAAAACGGTGCGTGCCTTTGAACAGCCAGGTTTCCGTCAAACGCTTTTCGTCTTTCCACTCGCCGCTGCCCAGATAGCGGTGGTATTCGGGAATCACCGACTGCGTGCGGTTGTAGCCGAGTAATACCGCGCTGCGTTCCCCCAAAGGCAGGTTAAGGTGGGCTTGGTAAATCTGCTTGGTAAAATCCGGCTGCACATCTTCTTCGGCCAAAGCCGCTTCAAATTCGTCTTCTTTTTGGTCTTCACTCAAATGGTAATTTGTCCACGACGAGCGCGTGGTGCGAAAGCCGATGCGCCCGCCCGCTTTCTGCGTATCCGGCTCGGCCAGCTTGGCATCCACCACCCCGCCGGTAAAGTTTCCGTATTTGGCCGGCACATTGCTGTCGTACACATTCAGCGTTTTCAGCAGCGACGCGTCCACCTGAAACGCTTCCGGCGCGCCCGGCGCGATATACAGCGTGGTCGGCGCGGTTTCAAAGCTGCTTTCCACGCTGCGGTGGCCGCCATTGCTGAAACCCGGGTTCATAATGTCGTTGTTCGACAGGCCGTCAATTAAAAAAGCATTGTTGTAATACGGCTCGCCGTGAAAGCTCACCGCTTCCGGCGTAATCTCCCCTGCCTGCGCCGATTGGTTGGCAGTGGCGGAAAACTGCACCGCGCCGTTGTTTTTCAGTAATTCGTTTATCGTACCGTTGCGCGTCGGCAGGCGGCGGATGTCTGCCGCATCCAAATGCTGCGTCCCCGCTGCCCGACGCTCGCCGTACACATCCACATCCGACACCACCGCCTGCTGCACGGCTTCCGCAGCCGCGCCGACGGGCAGCCCCGCTGCCGCCAAAGCGGCGACCATTATTTTTACATTCATCTTGTCTCTCCTGACTATTTTTAATGTTGTTTTTCATTATATAATAATTATTATGTAATGATAATAGTTTTTATTATGTTTAAATTACTCACCCGCAGCGCCTCCGTAGCCGCGCTGCTGCTGATGGGCGGCTGTGCACTCTTGAGCAGCCGCTGCCCGCTTGAAGAAACCGAATGCCTGCGCCGCACCTACAGCCGTGCGCCGCAATATTGGCCGCGCCCGGTGATTGACGAAGGTGTCCGCTGGCGGGAGCTGGCGCCGATAAGCACGCCGCAGGCCGCCGACAGCCCCAAAGTCCGCCTGGGTAAAATGCTGTTTCACGAAACCCGCCTTTCTGCCGACAACAGCATCGCCTGCCGCCACTGCCATCTGCCTGCCTACGGCTTTGCCGAGCCGAAAAAAGTGTCTTCCGGCGTGGGCGGGCGGCTCGGGCGGCGCAACAGCATTTCCCTGCTGCATCTTTCCGAGCCGCAGCACTTTTTCTTTTGGGACGGACGCGCCCGCACGCTGGAGCAGCAGGTCTTGATGCCCATCAGCGACCCCGTCGAAATGGATTTGTCGTTAAGCAAAGTCGTGCCCCGTTTGGCCGAAAGCGGCTATGCGCCTTATTTTCAGACGGCATTCGGCCGCGATATCGACCTGCAGGGCGTGGCCGACGCGCTGGCCGCCTATCTGCGTACCCTGAGGCCGCAGCCCACGCGCTTCGACCGCTTTCTGCTCGGCGAAGCGGATGCCCTAAACGACAGCGAGCTGCGCGGCCTGCACCTTTTCCGCACCAAAGCCCGCTGCCTGAACTGCCACTCCGGCCCCATGATGACCGACGGTCTGATGCACAATCTCAACCAAGCCCTGCCCGGCCGCCCCGCCCAGGATTTGGGGCAATATGCCCACAGCGGCCGCCTAGAAGATTGGGGCAAATTCAAAACCCCGTCGCTGCGTAATCTCAGCCGCAGCAAGCCCTGGTTTCACCACGGCCTGTTTGTCAATCTGCGCGGCATCGTCGCCATCTACAACAACGGCATGCAGTTCGGCATTCCCGCCAATGCCCCGCCCGAAGCCTATGAAAACCGTCTCGACCCCTTAATCAAACCCTTGGGGCTCAGTCCTAGCGAGCGGCAGGATTTAACGGCGTTTTTAGAAGTGCTGTAAACGCGCAAAAGCCGTCTGAAAACCGGAACAAGTCGGTTTTCAGACGGCTTTGAATTAATTACAGTGTTACAATGGAAAATGAAACGCAATCAGAATATTCAATATACATCAAATTGCTTATCCTGCTTATGTTCACCAATATCCACCCCAATAAAACAAAACCATGTTATCTATTCCTTGAAATGATTAAACTGGTAAAATCATCGCTATATCTAAGATACAGCCTGCCCCAACATCTGTACGCAAACCCTATGCCGGAATTAATCGGTTTACGTAACCAGCATATGCAACCCTACACATATAACCCAAACGAATAATGCAGCAAACATCCTCCATACCGCTCAAACCCAAAATCCTGCTGGCTATGCCCACCGACGTGGCCCTATTCGAGTGTATCAAAAGCAATCTGCAATACCACGGCTTTGAGGTGACGACGGCGATTGCCAATGTCAGCAGCCGCCAGCTCCATGCCAATCCCTTTATTGTCCACCTGATGTCGTCTGAAAAGCCGACCGAGCCGGAATACTACGATTATGCGCTGTTTATCCGCAGCGATGTGTTCGCCGGCATGGGATTAATCGACAAAATCAAGCCGTATATCAAAGGCACAATGGCCGCTTACCAGTGGGACGCGTTAAGCCGCTTTCCCAATGTCTGGAAAGCCGTGCCGCTTTTCGATCGCTTTTTTGTGTACGACACCCAAGATTACCGGCAGCATTCGGATCGGTTTTTGCCCGCCAGCAATTTTTATTTCGACCACCTGCCCGTCCAAGCCCAAGCGCCCTCAGCCGATTTTTACTTTATGGGCGCACACGTACCCGGCCGGGAAACTGCCATCAACCACTTTGCCCAAACGGCAGAGCAGCTCGGCCTGAGCCTGAATTTCACCATCTGCGCGCCCAACCGCCAGCACCAAGCGCCGCTGCAGATGCTCTACCCGCGCGACAATATCCGCATCCATTGCGGCCTCAAGCCTTTTATGGAAAACCTGCTCGCCGCGCAAAGCGGCCGGATTTTGGTGGATTTCAAAACGCCCAAGCAGGAAGGCCTGTCGTTCCGCGCCTTTGAAGCCCTGGGCTACCGCAAAAAACTGGTCACCACCAATGAAAACATCAAACGCTACGATTTTTACCACCCTAACAATATTTTTGTGTGGGACGGCCAGGATTTGAGCGGCCTGGCAGAGTTTGCCCAACTGCCTTATGTCGAGCTAAATCCCGCCATACGCGGCAAATACAGCTTCGGCAACTGGATACGCTATGTGTTGGACTTGCCGCCTTATCAGGCTATCGGGCTGCCGGAGTGAGCTTGTCTGCAATAAGCAATCCCCCAAAGTATGACTTTGGGGGATTGCTTTGTTTTTCAGACGGCTTTTTATCGAATATTTCACAAGAATAGATAAGTCATTCTTTCAGGTGGCTGAGTGCAGTCGAAGCCCTATTGCATTGAAAAAGCCGTCTGAAAATCAGCCATACCCGATATCACATCCGGCAATGCAGTCCCATATCCCAAAACGCGACTTCCATGCGCGTGGCGGTGGTGAAAATATGCGCGATTTTGGCCTGCTGCGCGGGTGTCAAATCTTGGCAAAGGCTATCGAAAAACGCGCTGAAATCTACAGCAACCTGCTGGAAATCTTCCGCCGCATAAGTGTCTATCCACGCCTGATACGGATTGCCGGGTACGGGCGGCTGCGCGCCGATGCGTTTGCCGATTTCGGCGTAACCCAGCATACAGGGGGCGACGGCGGCATACAGCTCGGCCAGCGTGCCGCTGATGCCGCAATCCAATACATAGCGGGTATAAGCAATGCAGGCGGCAGATTCTTCGGTGGCAAAAAGCTCGGCTTCGCTGATGCCCCATTCGCGGCAATAGGCAATGTGTAAATCGATTTCCGACAATACGGCCTCGGCCATGCCGCGCGCGGTTTCCATTTGAGCGAAGTTTTCGGATTTGTACATCGCCAGCGCAAACATGCGGGTATATTGAAACAGATACAGATAATCCTGCTTCAGATAATGGCGGAAACTGGTTTCCGGCAATGTACCCGCCGCCAACTGCTCCACAAACGGGTGTTGCACATATTCCGCCCAATGCGGCTCGGCCTGTTCAATCAGGGTTTGGGTCAAACTCATCATATTCTCCTTTGAATGGTCGGGCAGCCTTATCCGGCAGATTGCGGATAAGGCTGCGAGGCTTTACAGACGGGGAACAGACCGTTTTTCAGACGGCCTGCGGGCACGGATACACCCTATTCCGCCCAGTTTTTCTTCTTAGTTGTCTGGCCGACACCCGGGTTGAAGCTGTTGGTCGGGTCGAGCTTGCGGTAAAACTGCTTCAGCTCAGGCTTGGCCGGATACAGATGGCCGACGTTGTGCTCCGCCGGATATTGCGCGCCGCGATCGTCGAGCAGTTTCCACATTTCGTGTTCCAAATCCAGGCAGTTGTGGCCTTTTTTCACGATGTAGTCTTGGTGGAACACATGGCACATAAAATGGCCGTAGTAGAGCTTGTGGCTGATTTTGCTGTCGATTTCAGACGGCAGCTTTTCAAACCAATCGCGGTCGTCGCGGCGCAGGGCGATGTCGAGGGCGACGATGTCTTCCACTTCCTCTTCATGCACGGCGCGGTAGCGGATAGCGGCGGAAGCGACGGCGAAACGGTGCAGCATAGCCGCTTGGGTTTCTTCGGGGCTGCATTCGAAATACGCGCCGCTCTTGCCGTTGAAATACTGTTTCAAAAACGCACGCGCTTCGTCCACACCTTTACCGCCCATTTTCAAAATCAGGTGGTGTTCGTATTTGTCGCGGTACGCACGCATGGATTTCGGCAGGTGGTCGGGCAATACTTTGCTCAAAAGCTGCAATGCCTTATCGGAAAAATGCTTGGGCAGAAAGCTGATTTTACGGCTGAAGCGGTCGGCACGCGCTTTCAGGTCAAACAACTTCGGCAGCTGGTGCGTACCGAATTTCTTAATCACATAAAACGTGTCTTTTCCGTAAACATCGGCAATATCAAACGCATCGCGGTGGATGTATTCGCCCGAAACCGGCAGCGTTTCAAATTCGGCCAGCGCCGCGCGGCGGATATCGGTGAGCTCGTTGATGTCGTTGGTGCCGATATAAAACACCGCCGTTTGCTTTTCCTGAGGGAAAGTATCCAGGCGCACGGCAAACACCATCAGCTTGCCCGCACAGCCGGAAGCCTCGTAATGGCGCGCCGGGTCGGCATTGAAACGCGCAGCGGTCGGCTCATCGACTTGGCGCACATGCTCGCAATAAGCATGGTCGTGGCCCTTGCCCGCATCTTGGGTGATGTCTTTGCGCTGGTAATGCCAGCCTTGCAGATTGGTCAAAATCTCTTCCGGATCTTCACCCAAATCAATGCCCAAATGGTTGACCAGATTCAGACGGCCTTCGGCATCGATTTCGGCATACAGCGCCATCTCGGTATAAGCCGGCCCGCGCTGCACCAATGCGCCACCCGAATTGTTGCACACACCGCCGAGCACCGACGCGCCGATACACGACGAACCAATCACCGAATGCGGCTCGCGGCCAAGCGGTTTCAACAGCAATTCCAGCTGGTTCAGCGTCGAGCCGGGCAGGCACACGACTTGTTCGTTATTATTAATCGGCTGGATGATGTCGATACGCATGGTGTTCACAATCACAATATCGCGGTCGTAATCATTGCCGTCGGGGGTCGAACCGCCGGTCAGCCCCGTATTGGCGGCCTGGGTAATCACAATCACATCCGCCTCCACGCAAGCCTGCAGAATTTTCCACATTTCCAAGAGCGTGCCCGGCCGCACCACCGCCAGCGCCCGCCCCTCGCCGAAACGGTAGCCTTGGCGGTACGGCTCGGTTTTGGCAGGGTCGGTGATGATGAATTTTTCACCGACGGTTTCAGTAAGCTTTTGAATGAGTTGCGAAGCGTTCATAACCTATCCTCTTTAATCACAATATAAAACTTTTTCATATCACTGCCCGATTGTAGTAGCTTGTTGCAGCCAAGTAAACCGCAAAAGCCGTCTGAAAATCCAAATACTTACCGCCGGATCATACAGATTTGCCGCGCGATGAAATATAGTGGAATTTTTAAAAAACAGAAATCTTTGTTGTCGTCATTAGCTTCGCAATTCGTTTTTTTAGGAATTTCAATACAATATCAACAAACCCCGGAAACAAACGCAAAAAAGCCCGTCCGCACAAAGCAGACAGGCTTCCCAAAATAAGGCGGCGAGCCAAACCCCCGGCACTGGCGCATCAGAGTGGGCTGCTGGCTTCCGCCCCTGACCCGTTGTTCCAAATAACCATGCGGGGAGACCCGCCTTAGAAAGCGTATTATAACCGTTTTCCCAAAAAATTCAAACACGCCCCCGCACCTGCCTGCCTGTTCCGCCCATGCCGTCTGAAAATCCGATTTTTCAGACGGCCTTTTTCCTTTTTCCCGGCAAAATTGTCAACAAAACGCATTCCCTGAAACTTCATTTCAGTATAAAATAAAAGGCCACTTGTCATTGAAAAACAATGCAAACCGGCATTCAAGATATTTTCAGACGGCCAAAGGCCGTCTGAAAAAAACAAAATCAAAAACATTTGCAAAACAACCTCCACGGACACACCCGCCATGACCACGACCACCGCCCCGCAGCGTATCCGCGAGATTCCCTACAACTACACTTCCTACACCGACCGCGAAATCGTCCACCGCCTCCTGGGCACAAAAGCATGGTCGATTCTGCAGGATTTGCGCAGCCAAAGGCGTACCGGCCGTTCCGCGCGTATGCTGTTTGAAGTGTTGGGCGACATGTGGGTGGTCGAACGCAACCCCTATCTGCTCGACGATTTACTGGCGCACCCCAAACGCCGGGAAGCACTGGTTCAGGAAATGCGCCACCGACTGGGCGAAATCCAAAACCGCCGTGACGACAACCCGCAAGTAGCCGAGCTTGTCGAAGCCGCAGAAGCCGCCGTTACCCGCTTCGACGCCGGATTTGAAGAAACACGCCGCAAGCGCGAGCGGGTTTTGGCGCGTTTGAGCAAAATCACCAAGCCGCACAACATCATGTTCGACGGTTTGGCGCGGGTCACACACGTGACCGACGCAACCGACTGGCGCGTGGAATATCCGTTCGTCGTCATCAATCCCGACAGCGAAAGCGAAGTCGCACCATTGGTCAAAGCCCTGATTGAGCTGGATTTGGCGATTATCCCGCGCGGCGGCGGCACAGGCTATACCGGCGGCGCCGTGCCCTTGGTAGCCAACAGCGCCGTCATCAACACCGAAAAATTAGATTTGCACAACGGCGTGCAATACGTCGCCCTGCCCGGTTTGGAAGGCAAGCATCCGATTATCCATTGCGGCGCGGGCGTCGTCACCCGCCGCGTGGAGGAAACGGCGCATAAAGCCGGCTTGGTGTTTGCCGTCGATCCCACCTCTGCCGACGCATCCTGCGTGGGCGGCAACGTGGCGATGAATGCAGGCGGTAAAAAAGCGGTATTGTGGGGTACGGCGCTCGACAATCTGGCCTACTGGCAGATGGTCAACCCGCAGGGCGAATGGCTGCGCATCGAGCGCGTACGCCATAATTTCGGCAAAATCCACGACGAAGAAACCGCCGTTTTCGATATTCATACTCTGTCTTCAGACGGCCTCTCCATCATGAAAACCGAACGCTTGGAAATTCCCGGCCACAAGTTCCGCAAAGTCGGTTTGGGTAAAGACGTAACCGACAAATTCCTGAGCGGCCTGCCCGGCGTACAGAAAGAAGGCACCGACGGCATCATCACCAGCTGCGCCTTTGTATTGCACAAAATGCCCGCACACACGCGCACGGTGTGTATGGAATTTTTCGGCACGGTTGCCAACGCCACACCGTCTATCGTAGAAATCCGCGACTACCTGCTCGGTCACGATTCAGTCAAACTGGCCGGTTTGGAGCATTTGGACTGGCGTTATGTCCGCGCCGTCGGTTACGCCACCAAAGCGGCGGGCAAAGGCCGTCCGAAAATGGTGCTGATTGCCGACGTGGTGTCCGACGACGAAGCCGCCGTGCAGCAAGTCGCCGAACACATGGTGGAAATGACCCGCAAGCGCGAAGGCGAGGGCTTTATCGCCGTTACCCCCGAAGCGCGCAAAACCTTCTGGCTCGACCGCGCGCGCACCGCCGCCATCGCCAAACACACCAACGCCTTCAAAATCAATGAAGACGTGGTGATTCCGCTGGAACGTTTAGGCGAGTATTCAGACGGCATCGAACGCATCAACATCGAATTATCCATCAAAAACAAACTCGCCCTGTGCAACGCCCTGCTCGAATACCTGCAAGGCCGTCTGCCCGTGGACAAAATGGGCACGGATTTGCCGAGCAGCGAACTGTTGGGCGACCGTGCCAAACACGCGACCGCCCACGTTGCCGCCGTCAAAGAACGCTGGGAATGGCTGCTCGCCAATATGGACGCGCCGCTGGCCGAATATAAGGCGCGCTACGGCAAAGCCGTGGTTGCCGCCGAAGAAGCGCAAGACAGCGAAAGCTGCTTTACCGCCTTCCGCGACTTCCGTCTGCGCGTATCCGTCAAATCCGACGTGATGAAACCGCTGGCGGAAATCTTCAGCGGCAA
The DNA here is from genome assembly GCF_001592185.1 of Bergeriella denitrificans NBRC 102155. GTDB lineage: Bacteria > Pseudomonadota > Gammaproteobacteria > Burkholderiales > Neisseriaceae > Neisseria > Neisseria denitrificans. The sequence continues at coordinate 4,195 of NZ_BCWL01000023.1, read as the reverse complement.
AACCGACACCAAAATCATTGACGCACTGGGCAAAATCCACAGCAAAACCGTGCGCGGCCGCGTCTTCGTCGCCCTGCACATGCACGCGGGCGACGGCAACGTCCACACCAACATCCCCGTCAATTCCGACGACAACGAAATGCTTCAGACGGCCTACCAAGCCGTCGACCGCATCATGAAAATCGCCCGCAGCTTGGGCGGCGTCATTTCAGGCGAACACGGCATCGGCATCACCAAGCTCGAATTTTTGAGCGACGAAGAAATGCAACCCTTCTGGGACTACAAAGCCCGCATCGACCCCGACAACCGCTTCAACCGCAAAAAACTGATGAAAGGCAGCGACCTGCGCAACGCCTATACACCCTCGTTCGAGCTTTTGGGCGCAGAATCGCTGATTATGGAAAAATCCGATTTGGGCACCATCGCCGAATCGGTGAAAGACTGCCTGCGCTGCGGCAAATGCAAACCCGTCTGCTCCACCCATGTGCCTCGTGCCAATCTGCTCTACAGCCCGCGCAACAAAATCCTCGGCGTCGGTTTGCTGACCGAAGCGTTCTTATACGAAGAGCAAACCCGCCGCGGCGTATCCCTGAAACACTTTGAAGAGCTGATGGATTTGGGCGACCACTGTACCGTCTGCCACCGCTGCGTGAAGCCCTGCCCGGTCAACATCGACTTCGGCGATGTAACCGTGGCCATCCGCAATTATTTGAACGACAGCGGCCACAAACGCTTCTCGCCCGCGGCCGACCTCGGCATGGCCTTCCTCAACGCCACCAACCCCAAAGCCATCAAAGCCTTGCGTGCGGCCATGATTCAAACCGGCTTTCCGGCGCAAAACTTTGCCTACAAAATCGGCAAACTGCTGCCCGTCGGCACCAAAAAGCAAAAGGCCGAGCCGAAAGCAACCGTAGGCAAAGCCCCCATTAAAGAGCAGGTCATCCACTTCATCAACCGCCCGCTGCCGAAAAGCGTACCCGCCAAAACACCGCGCTCGCTCTTAGGCATCGAAGACGATAAAAGCATTCCGATTATCCGCAACCCGCAAACACCGGAAGACAGCGAAGCCGTGTTCTACTTCCCCGGCTGCGGTTCGGAGCGCCTGTTCAGCCAAGTCGGCCTCGCTACCCAAGCCATGCTGTGGCACGTCGGCGTACAAACCGTGTTACCGCCGGGCTATATGTGCTGCGGCTATCCGCAAGAAGCCGGCGGCAACAAAGCCAAAGCCGAACAGATGTCCACCGACAACCGCGTTTCCTTCCACCGCATGGCCAACACACTGAACTACCTCGACATCAAAACCGTCGTCGTCAGCTGCGGCACCTGCTACGACCAGCTCGAAAAATACCGCTTTGAAGAAATCTTCCCCGGCTGCCGCATCATCGACATCCACGAATATTTACTGGAAAAAGGCGTGAAACTCGAAGGCGTGAAAGGCCGGCAATACCTCTATCACGACCCCTGCCACAGCCCGATTAAAACCATGAACGCCACCCAAATGGCCAGCGAGCTCATGGGGCAGAAAGTCATCTTGAGCGACCGCTGCTGCGGCGAGAGCGGCATGTTTGCCGTCAAGCGACCCGACATCGCCACCCAAGTGAAATTCCGCAAACAGGAAGAAATCGAGAAAAACCTGCAAGAGCTGAACGCGCAGCCCGGCGAGCAAGTCAAAATGCTCACCTCCTGCCCCGCCTGCTTACAGGGCCTGAGCCGCTACGCCGACGACAACGATATGCCTGCCGACTACATCGTCATCGAAATGGCCAAGCACATCCTCGGCGAAAACTGGCTGGACGAATTCGTCGCCAAAGCCAACGCCGGCGGCGTAGAGCAAGTCCGCCTGTAAACCGGCAGCCAAGGCCGTCTGAAAACCGCCCGCGTTTTCAGACGGCTTTCACGCAGCCGCCACCCGCATCACACGGATATCCAATATGCACACCCTCTATCTCGCCTCCGGCAGCCCGCGCCGCCGCGAAATTTTAGAAAACCTGGGCTACGCCCTCATCCGCATACCCGCCGAAATCGACGAAACCCCGTGCCCCGGCGAACCTGCCGCCGATTATGTGCAACGCATGGCGCGCGAGAAAAACGCCGCCGCCCTCGCCGCCCACAGCGGCACACCCGAATGCCCGATTATCACCGCCGACACCACCGTCGCCTACCGCAACCGCATTCTCGGCAAACCCGAAAGCCCCGCCCACGCCGCCGAAATGCTGACCCAGCTCTCCGGCACCACCCACCAAGTACTCACCGCCGTCTGCGTGTATTGGCAAGGCGAAACCCGTGCCGTATTGCAGCAAAGCGATGTCCGCTTCAAAACCCTGAACCCCGCCGAAATCCAAGCCTATATCGACAGCGGCGAACCGATGGACAAAGCCGGCGCATACGGCATCCAAGGCCTAGGCGGCGCTTTTGTCGAACACCTGCAGGGCAGCTTTACCGGCGTCATGGGTTTGCCCGTATATGAAACGCTGGAACTTCTCCGCAGCTTCGGTTTGGCGACCCCGCCTTTTGCCGCAGAAGCCGTCTGAAAAACAGTATTCTGTTTCTTCTTTTCAAGCGTTCCTTTACCCAAACTCATACCGTATGTATAGCCGAATAAAAGCATAATGAAACAAGGCCGCAAGCCGCAGACAGTACACATAGTACAGGTCGGCGGACTTGCTGCTTTAGCAGCTTAGTCAAGCCCCCTCTTTGAGCCGGGCGAGCCAACGCCGTAGCAGAAATTAATTTATCCGACTATAAATCAAGCCCGCCGGCATCGCCGCTTTACCCCCGCCGCCGCTTCGCGCATAATCTCGGCTGGAGAACGCCGCGCACCGCCGCAGCCCGAATCATCACAACAAAGGAAACCGACATGGCATTTTTGAAACTGACCGAACAAAACGTACAAGGCAAAACCGTCTTAATCCGTGCCGACATGAACGTACCGTTTAAAGACGGCAAAATCAGCGACGACACCCGCATCCGCGCATCGCTGGCTTCCATCCGCTACTGCCTGGACAACGGCGCGTCCGTTATCGTCATGACCCACCTCGGCCGCCCGACCGAAGGCGAATTCCACCCCGAAGACGACGTTGCCCCCGTCGCCGCGCACCTGGGCGGATTGCTGGGCAAAGAAGTCAAAGTATTGTCCGACTGGCGTGAAAACAAACCCGCGCTGAACGCCGGCGAAGTCGTCATGCTGCAAAACGTGCGCATCAACAAAGGCGAGAAGAAAAACGATTTGGAGCTGGGCAAAGCCTATGCCGCCTTGTGCGACGTATTCGTCAACGACGCATTCGGCACCGCCCACCGCGCCCAAGCCTCAACCGAAGCCGTCGCGCAAGCCGCACCCGTGGCCTGCGCGGGCGTATTGATGGCCGGCGAACTCGACGCCTTGGGCAAAGCCCTGAAAGAACCGGCCCGCCCGATGGTTGCCATCGTCGCCGGCAGCAAAGTGTCCACCAAACTCACCATTTTGGAATCGCTGGCCGACAAAGTGGACCAGTTGATTGTCGGCGGCGGCATCGCCAACACCTTCCTGCTCGCGCAAGGCAAACCCATCGGAAAATCGCTGGCCGAAACCGACTTGGTGGCAGAGTCTGAAAAAATCATGGCGAAAATGACGGCCAAAGGCGGCTCCGTACCGCTGCCCACCGATGTCGTGACCGCCAAAGAATTTGCCGAAAACGCCGCCGCCGAAAGCAAATCCGCAGACGATGTGGCCGCAGACGACATGATTTTGGACATCGGCAGCCAATCCGCCGCCGCTTTGGCCGAAATCCTGAAAAACGCCGGTACCATCGTATGGAACGGCCCGGTAGGCGTATTCGAGTTTGACCAATTTGCCGGCGGCACCAAAGCCCTGGCCGAAGCCATCGCCGAAAGCCAAGCCTTCTCCATCGCAGGCGGCGGCGACACGCTGGCGGCGATTGCCAAATTCGGCGTCACCGACAAAATCAGCTACATCTCCACCGGCGGCGGCGCATTCTTGGAATTCTTGGAAGGCAAAGAACTGCCTGCGGTTGCCATCTTGGAAAAACGCGGCGCATAAGCGCCCGACAGCAAACCGAAACCTGTGTTTGCCCAATCAAAAAGGCCGTCTGAAATTCAGACGGCCTTTTTTTACGACCCGATAAGCCACAGCCCGACGATATAGTCGGCGAAATGAAATTCTGATACAAGGCAAGCCGGCGCCGTAACAGAAATTACT
>NZ_BCWL01000022.1 GCF_001592185.1 Bergeriella denitrificans NBRC 102155 | reverse complement strand
TTAATATATTTTTTTATTATTTCTAATATTTTTTTATTAAGCTCTTTCAAATTATCAAAGCTTAAAACTTCATCACAGGTACTTAAATATATATATAAATCCTCTATTTCTCTTTTCATTCTAATATTGCTCCTAATTGCTCTGATACTTTTAAACAGGAAAAACATGGCTTTTTAGGTGTCCCATGTCCTTTACCTGAAGTCCCAATATTTACCGCTTTCCCTATAGCTCCTTTGATATTGTCTCCTGATTTGAGTGCCTTGTCCATACATTGTATTTCTGCACACAATCCATGCCATTAGTCAAATTCCTAAAAAAGCGAAACATGTCAGGTTTTGAGTGAATGACGACAATACAGGTTTCTATTTTTTAGGAATTTCACTATAGTCGGAGAAATTAATTTCTCCGACTATATATTGCATAGTCATCTGCTCTGAAAATACAAAACAAAAAACTCCGCAATGCAATATTGCGGAGCTTCTCAAATCTGGCACGCCCACGGGGATTCGAACCCCGGTTGCCGCCGTGAAAGGGCAGTGTCCTAGGCCTCTAGACGATGGGCGCGTAACCGAAGGGCGAACTATACCGCCCCGCGCCCAAGCTGTCAAGCGGCGCGGGCAGGGCGCGGTGGGCTTTTCAGACGGCCTATCCCGCTTAAATGCCAATGTGTATAATAACGGCGTTTTAAAATAAAGGAAGCCGCCATGTGGTTTAAGCAAGTCAGTTTTTATCCCCTGAACAAAGAAAAGTTGCCGCAAGCGGATACGCTGGCCGACAAGCTGCGTGAGGCCGAGTTTGCACATTGTCAGGGCTTGGACTGGTTCAGCGAAGGCTTCGCCCCGCCGGTGCCGTTTTCGCCCGAGCTGGTGTTTCCCGCCGACTACACATGGCGAGTGGCGCTGAAAAAAGAAGAAAAAGTCTTGCCCGCCGGTGTTATCCGCGATATTTTGGACGAGCGCGTGCTGCGTATCCAAGACGAAGAAGGTCGCAGCGTCGGCCGCAAGGAAAAGCAGGAGCTGAAAGAGCAGATTACCGACGATTTGCTGCCGCGCGCCTTTACCCGCAGCGGCCGCACGCAGGCGGTATTCGATACGCGCCACGGCTATCTGCTGATTAACAACGCTTCATCGGCCAAAGCGGAAAACGTATTGACCAAGTTGCGTGAGGCGCTGGGCGGCTTGGAGGCTTCGCTGCCGAACACCAAGCAGTCGCCTTCATCGCTGATGACTTCCTGGCTCTTACAGGGACACGGCGAAGGCGGCTTCGAGCTGGACAGCGATTGCGAGCTCAAAGGCGTGGGCGACGTCGTGCCCGTGGTCAAAGTGTCCAAACAGGATTTGACCGCCGACGAAGTGGTGCAACATGTGAAAAACGGCAAAGTCGTCACCCAACTCGGCCTGGTATGGCGCGAGCAGCTGGCGTTTGTACTGACGCAGGATTTCACCCTCAAGCGCATCCAATATCTGGACGTCTTGCAGGAAGAAGCGGAAAACAACGGCGACGATGCCGCCAGCCTGATGTTTGCTTCACAGATTTTGATGACCGAAGCCCTCTCCACCATGCTGGAAGAGCTGGTCGGCTATCTGGGCGGCTGGCAGGATTAAGCCGTCTGAAAACAAGCCTGCCGCAGCTTGGACGCGGCAGGCCGGAAAGGAATACAACCATGTGGAAATATACGGCATTACTGGCTGCCGGCTTGGGCTTCTCCCTGCCAGCCGCAGCCGAAGTCATCAATGATTATCAGGGCGCGGGCTGCCGCTACGAAGGTGCGGTCGGCAAAGACGGCAAACCCGAAGGCAAAGGCGAATGGCGCTGCCGCGACGGCCGCAGCTACAGCGGCCAATTCAAGCAGGGCCGCTTCCACGGCAAAGGCGTGTACAGCGTGCGCGTTACCCTCCCTGTATTTTTGGAAACCTTCAATGTCAACAGCACCAAGCTGCGCGATATGGATTTGGACGGCACGTTCCGCAACGGCTATGCCGACGGCAGCTTCAAAGTCTCCCAGGGCGGCACGCTGCTGTTTGTCATGAAGTTCGACAAAGGCATGATGCAGGCCGTCAACCTGCCCAATGCAGCGAAAAAATGATTATTCAGACGGCCTGCCGCATCAGGCCGTCTGAAAACAGCATCAAACAGACAATAAGAAGGAATATCAAGCATGAGCATCAAATCCGACAAATGGATACGCCGCATGAGCGAAGAATTCGGCATGATCGAACCTTTCGAGCCGAACCAGATTAAAGAAGCCAACGGCCAGCGCATCATCTCCTACGGCACCTCCAGCTACGGCTACGACATCCGCTGCGCCAACGAGTTCAAAATCTTTACCAACATCAACAGCACCATCGTCGATCCCAAAAACTTCGACCCCAAAAATTTCGTCACCGTAGAAGACGACTGCTGCATCATCCCGCCCAACTCCTTCGCCCTGGCGCGGACGGTCGAATACTTCCGCATTCCCCGCAACGTACTCACCGTATGCCTGGGCAAATCAACTTACGCACGCTGCGGCATCATCGTCAACGTCACCCCGTTCGAACCGGAATGGGAAGGCTATGTCACACTGGAATTTTCCAACACCACCCCGCTGCCCGCCAAAATCTACGCAGGCGAAGGCGTAGCGCAGGTATTGTTTTTCGAAAGCGACGAAGTATGCGAAACCTCGTATAAAGACCGCAAAGGTAAATACATGGGGCAAACCGGGGTGACGTTGCCTAAGACTTAAAAGCTGTATGACTGGATAGTGTCGGGCAGTAGCGGTTTCAATGTAAAAGCTGTCTGAAATGGAATTTTCAGACGGCTTTTCGCTATGTTTTCAGCAAATTATTTTGTTTTAATCTGGCAAAATGAAATGGGCAAAGTAATGCGGGGCGGGTGTACCGCAGATAAAAAAGGTCGTCTGAAAAATCATTTTTCAGACGACCTTTTATCGATAGTCGGATGAATTAAATTCTGATACAAGGCGGCGATCCGCAGACAGTACAAGCAGTATGGCAAGGCGAGCCAACGCCGTAGCAGAAATTAAGTTCTTCGGCTATATTTGCGCCGATATCAGTTTTTCATCGACTGCACCGGCGCGGGGATGCGGCCGCCGCGCTTGACGAAGACTTCGCAGCTGCCTTCTTTCACCGGCATCACCGGGGCGTAGCCGAGCAGGCCGCCGAATTCGACGCTGTCGCCTACGTCTTTTCCGGTTACAGGGATGATGCGTACGGCGGTGGTTTTGCTGTTGATCATGCCGATGGCGGCTTCGTCGGCGATGATGCCGGAAATGGTAGTGGCGGAGGTGTGGCCGGGTACGGCAATCATGTCCAGGCCGACGGAGCAGACGGCGGTCATGGCTTCGAGTTTGTCGAGCGTGAGTACGCCTGCTTCGGCGGCGGCAATCATGCCTTCGTCTTCGGATACGGGGATAAACGCGCCGCTCAGGCCGCCGACGGCGCTGGAGGCCATCATGCCGCCTTTTTTCACGGCATCATTCAGCAGAGCCAATGCGGCGGTGGTGCCGTGGGTGCCGCACACGCTCAAGCCCATGGCTTCCAGGATGCGGGCGACGGAATCGCCTACGGCGGGGGTAGGCGCGAGGGACAGGTCCAAAATGCCGAAGGGGATGTTCAGCATTTTGGCGGCTTCGTGGCCGATTAATTCGCCGACGCGGGTGATTTTAAATGCGGTTTTTTTGACGACTTCGGCGATTTGGGTCAAATCATCCGTATCGGCGCAATTTTGCAGCGCGGCCTGCACCACGCCGGGGCCGGACACACCAACGTTAATTACTGCGTCCGCTTCGCCGGAGCCGTGAAACGCGCCCGCCATAAACGGATTGTCTTCTACGGCGTTGCAGAATACGACGATTTTGGCGCAACCGAAGCCTTCGGGGGTGATGTCTGCCGCGCGTTTGATGGTTTCGCCCGCCAGTTTGACCGCGTCCATATTGATGCCGGCACGGGTGCTGCCGATATTGATGGAGCTGCACACGATATCGGTGGTTTTCATGGCTTCGGGAATCGAGCGGATCAATACTTCATCGGCGGGCGACATGCCTTTTTGCACCAGCGCGGAAAAGCCGCCGATAAACGATACGCCGATGGCTTTGGCGGCTTTGTCCAAAGTTTGCGCGATGCTCACATAAGAATCCGCTTTGGTGGCCGCGGCGATTTGCGCGATGGGTGTCACGGAAATGCGCTGGTTGACAATCGGTACGCCGTATTTGGCTGACAAGTGTTTGGCCGTTGCCACCAAATCTTTGCCGATAGTGGTGATTTTGTTGTAGATGTTTTGGTTTAATACATCGATATCGCTGCTGATGCAGTCGTGCAGGTCGATGCCGATGGTAATCGTACGCACGTCGAAGTTTTGGTCGGCGACCATGCGCACGGTTTCGAGGATTTCATTGGATTGGATGCTCATTTTTCAGACGGCCTTTCAAATGCGGTGCATGGCGCGGAAAATATCTTCGTTTTGCATACGGATATCCAAAGCGAGATTTTTACTTTCTGTTGCAAACAAATCCAACATTTCCTGACGCGATTTCGGGCATTTCGAAGTATCGACCAAGATAATCATGGTGAAAAAATCATCCATCAGCTGCTGGCTGATGTTGAGAATGTTGATTTGGTTTTCGGCCAGTAATTTGGAAACGTCGTAAACGATGCCGACGCGGTCTTTGCCGATAACGGTGATAACGGAGTTGCTGGTTTGGCTCATGTTCAATCTTTCTGCTCGAAATCGATGGGGAATATGGGAGAGCGGCGCAGTTTATTCAAAGGGAAGTCAGGCCGTCTGAAAACGGCATTATACCGTATCGCGGGCGAAACGGATTGCGCGATGGGCTGCACGGCTTGCGGTGATTTTTCAGACGGCCTTGGCTCTGTAAAGGCTGAAAATAGGGCGAAGCGGCCGCCCGGAAACGACAAAACCGATTAGATGGCTCTAACCGGTTTTTAATCAGCGCTTCAGTGGCTTAAGGCATTTTCCAAATCGGCCAAGACGTTTTTCAGGCCGACGCGGATTTCTTCGGCATCGGCGGCGGGTTGGCCGTCGGCTGCCTGCAGGCCTTGGCTGAAGCTGTCGGTATAAGGCAGGAAAGTGTCTTTCAGCTTCAAGAGTTTGACGACATCGGCGCGGGTGTAGCGATCGCCGCCGTAGCCGATAACGATGCCGTGCTCCTGCTGCCAGCGGGCGAATTGCGCGGGGCTGATTTGCAGCAGGGCGCACATTTCGTCCAGCGTGAAGTAGCGCTGCGCGGGAACGGCCGGATTAGCGTTGTTTGTCATAATAATGCTCCACCATGCCTTTGAGCTTTTGGCTGGCATGGAATGTCACCACGCGGCGGGCGCTGATGGGTACTTCTTCGCCGGTTTTGGGGTTGCGGCCGGGGCGCTGGGGTTTGTCGCGTAATTGGAAATTGCCGAAGCCGGAAATTTTAATCTCTTCACCGCTTGCCAAAGTGCTGCGGATTTCTTCAAAGAAAAGCTCAACGATTTCTTTGGCGTCGTTTTTGGTAACGCTGCTGACTTTATCGACCAAAATGTCGGCCAGTTCTGCTTTAGTGAGTGTCATGTTCTTACCTTCTTGGATAACAGGTGGGATTATTACTAAATATCGCTTAAAAATCAAGTGCCAAACTGAAAAATCAGACAGATGGCTCTGTCTGATTTTTTCTGTAGGCCCGGCGGGCTTCAGATGGCGGGGCTGCCGGCAATCAACCGCGCAACTGCGCGCCTGCGGCTTGGGCGGCGGCAACCAGCTTGGCCATTTGCGGCTCGACGGCTTCATCTGTCAGCGTGGCGTCCATGTCCTGCAGAATGACTTTAACTGCCAGGCTCTTCGTGCCTTCGGCCAGACCTGCACCGCGATAGACATCGAATACGCTGATTTCGCGCACCAGCTTGCCTGCCGCGCCTTGGAGGGCGGCGAGCAGGGCGTCGTGGCTCATCTCTTCGGGCAGGATAAAGGCCAAATCGCGGCGGGCGGGCTGGAATTTGGAGACGGCGCTGTATTGTACTTTGGTTTGTGACAATACAGCATCGGCATCCAGCTCGAATACCAGCGGCGCTTGCGGCAAGTCGTATTTTTGCAGCCATTTCGGGTGCAGCTCGCCGATAAAACCGATGACTTTGCCGTCTGAAACCACTTCGGCGGTACGGCCGGGGTGCAGGGCGGGATGGCTTGCTTTGACAAACGATACCGATTTGCCGCGCAACAGGTTTTCCACATCGGCTTTGATGTCGTAGAAATCGACGTTGCGCGCTTTTTCACCCCATTGCTCGGGCTGTACCGCGCCGTACCACAAGCCGCCGATACGTTCGTTTTGGATAAAGCGGCCGTCTGAAGCTTTGCTGAACACGCGGGCGATTTCAAACACGCGCACGCGGTTTTGCTTGCGGTTCAGATTGTTTTGCAGGATTTCCACCAAGCCGCCGATCAGCGTGGAGCGCATCACCGCATATTGCGCCGCCAGCGGATTTTGTAGGCGGATAGGGTCGGCATTGGCGGCAAAGTCGGTTTCCCACTGCTCGTCTACAAACGCATAGCTCACCGCTTCCTGATAGCCGCGCGCCGCCATTTCATGATAAAGCGCGAAACGCGGGCGGCGGGTTTCCGGCAGCGCCAGCATTTTCAGACGGCCTGAAGTGAAATCGTCGGGAATATTTTCATATCCGTACACGCGGCCGATTTCTTCAATCAAATCGGCTTCGATTTCAATGTCGAAGCGGAAGCTCGGCGCGGTTACGGTAAAGCCTTCGGCATCGGCAACGGGGTTTAAGCCCAAGTGCTGCAGAATGGTCTGTACGCGTTCGGCTGCGATTTTCACGCCCAATACCTTTTCCACGCGGCTCAAACGCACGGAGACTTGTTTTTCAGACGGCAGCTTGCCCACAGCTTCCACCGCTTTACCCGCTGCGCCGCCGCAGATTTGTAGCACCAGCTCGGTGGCGCGTTCGATTGCATCGGCCTGCAAAGCGTAATCCACGCCGCGCTCGAAGCGGAACGAAGAATCAGAGCCGAAACCGTATTGACGCGATTTGCCCGCGATGATTTCCGGCGCAAACCAAGCCGCTTCGAGAACAATGTTTTTCGTGCCGTCTGAAACCGCGCTGCTTTCACCGCCCATCAAACCGGCCATACTCAACGCACCTTGCTCGTCGGCAATCACCAAAGTATTGTCAGACAGGGTAACGGTTTTCTCGTTCAGGCAAACCAGTTCTTCGCCTTCAAGCGCACGGCGCACAATCAGGCTGCCGTTGATTTTATCGGCATCGAAAACATGCATGGGCTGGCCGATTTCCATCATCACATAATTGCCGATATCGACCAGCGCCGATACCGAACGCACGCCGCTACGCGCCAAACGCTGCACCATCCAGGCCGGCGTTTGCGCCTGCGCGTTCACGCCTTCAATCACGCGGCTGATGAAGCGGCCGCAATCCTCAGGCGCATCAATGCGTACCGGCTGAATTTTCGCGCTGCCGGCAGAGGCCGTCTGAATCTCCGGAAACGCAACCGCGCATTGGGTCAACGCCGATACTTCGCGGGCAATGCCTTTAATGCTCAAGCAATCGGTGCGGTTCGGCGTGATTTTCAGCGTAAACACCGTATCGTCCAAATCCAAATATTCGCGGATATCTTGGCCGACGGGCGCATCGGCGGGCAGGATATGCAGGCCGTCCACACCGTCGTCGGGCAAACCCAGCTCGTCGGTCGAACACAGCATGCCGTTGGACGGCACACCGCGCATCTTGGTCGGCTTGATTTTGAAATTGCCCGGCAGCACCGCGCCCGGCAGCGAACACGGCACTTTAATGCCCGGACGCACATTCGGCGCGCCGCAGACAATCTGCACCAACTCGCCCGTACCCGCATCGACTTGGGTGATGTTCAAGCGGTCGGCATCGGGGTGCTTTTCCACCGATTTCACTTCGGCAACCACCACGCCGCTGAATGCAGGCGCAGCGGTTTCGGTTTCTTCGACTTCCAAGCCGGACATGGTCAGAAGGTGCGACAACTCGTCGGCGGAAAGATTGGGATTGGCTTGGGTTTTCAGCCAGGAATAAGAAAATTGCATGTTTTTCTCTGCTGTTTTTTAAAATCAATCAATGTCCAACAGTCTGTTTTTCAGACGGCCTGTTGAATCACAATATACTGCCGGGCGATAACATTCCGAAATGCTTCGCCTGTTGCCGCCCAATCGACAATATCGACTTTCCACGGCAAATCGGATTGGGAAAAATCATCGCTAAGCGCAGCGTGCTCTGCCAATGAAAGCGGCTGCCCGGTCATCACGGCCAAATCCAAATCGGAATAGGGCTTGGCCGTGCCTTTCGCCCTTGATCCGAAAGCCCGGACTTCGTATTGCGGAATATGGCGGCTCAGAATGCGCCGGACAATCGCCAACTCTTCAGGCTTGATATCCAAATTACTCATCGCTGCCGGCCGGCCTGTTTTGCAGTTTTTCCAATAAAAACACAGCTTCAGCGATGAATTTTTCAATGCCGCCCACTACGGCCAGCGCGATTGCTTCGTCGTACGTGTGGCTGGTGCGGCTGAGCATATCGCGGTATTGCCGCCAATCCGTCCAATTACCGAGCAGCAAATCCTGTTCGTTGGCGGTACGGATTAAGTCTTGAAACGTCATTTGGTCAAATTGGGCGGGATTGGCCGATGTTTGCTCTAAATAGCGTTTGAGCATTTTATGGCTGATTTCGTAAGTAAATTCAAAACGTTGAATCAGGCCGTCGCGGATTTGTTCGTCGCTGATGTCCTGCTGATAGCGCTGCCAACCTTCTTGCAGACGCTTTAAGGCATTGGCCAACGGGGTCAGATTCAGCATAACGGATTTCCTTTAAAACGCTTTTTCAGACAGCCTGTAATGTTTTCAGGCCGTCTGAAAACCGGTGTGCCTATTTAAACTGTTTCAAGAAATTCAAATCGTTGTCGAAAAACAGGCGCAGGTCGTTGACGTTGTAGCGCAGCATGGCGAAGCGGTCGAGGCCGATACCGAAGGCGAATCCGGTGTATTTTTCGGGATCGATGTTGACGTTTTTCAATACGTTCGGGTGCACCATGCCGCAGCCGCCGACTTCCAGCCATTTGCCGTTTTCGGCCATGATATCGATTTCGGCAGAAGGCTCGGTAAACGGGAAGAATGAGGGGCGGAAGCGCACCTGCATATCGTCGCGCTCGAAGAAGTTGCGGATAAAGTCGGTAAATACGGCTTTCAGATCGGCAAAGGTAACGCCTTCTTCTACCCACAAGCCTTCGGCCTGGTGGAACATGGGCGAATGCGTGGCGTCGCTGTCCACGCGGTACACACGGCCCGGGGCGATAATGCGGATGGGCGGGTTCTTCTTATCCAGCATATAGCGGATTTGGATGGGCGAAGTGTGGGTACGCAGCACATCGCCGTTTTCCACATAAAACGTATCCTGCATGGCGCGGGCAGGGTGGTTTTGCGGGATGTTCAAGGCTTGGAAGTTATGGAAGTCGTCTTCAATTTCCGGGCCTTCGGCGACATCGAAACCGATGCCGTGGAACAGTTCGACCACGCGCTGCAGGGTCAGGGTTACGGGGTGCAGGCCGCCGTTTTCCTGTCCGCGGCCGGGCAGGGTGACATCCAAAGCTTCGGCAGCCAGCTGGGCTTGCAGCTTGGCTTCATTCAGTGCGTCGCGCTTGGCGTTGTAGGCCGTCTGAAATTGGTTTTTGCATTCGTTGATGTGGGCGCCGATGGTTTTGCGTTCTTCCGGCGACATTTGGCCGAGGGTTTTCAAGAGGCCGGTCAGCTCGCCGGTTTTGCCCATATATTGGGCTTTGACCAGCTCCAGCGTGTTGAAATCGCCGGCGGCTTCAACTGCCGCAATGCCTGCGGCAACGATACGGTTTACATTTTCCATAAGCGTCTTCGGTATGTGTCGGTTGGGGATTGGAAACAATAAGGCCGTCTGAAAATTCAGACGGCATCCTGCCAATCCGTTGAATAAAATTGGCTTTATTTTAACGCAATATCGGGTAAAAAAACAGGGTTTGCGGGAAAAATAGCGCGGGCAGGGGGCTTGGGCGGATATGCGGTTTGCTGCCCGGGCGGGCGTGCTTGGGGGGAAGGTGCTTCGGTTGGGGATGGTTATGCCGGGATTTTGTGTGATCAGGTGGTTTAGTGTCTTGTGATTATGAAACTTGTAAAAAAATCAGAATGAGTGTGTTGGATTTTAGTCCTGAAATGTCAATGCCTTAATCTCTTGCTGGGCTGAAGCCCAGCCTACCTACGATGTTTTCTTTAGGAATTTTGCTGTATGCTTGCTGTCAACAATCCACACGGCAAAATACCAGCCCGAAATGCAAAAAAGGAAACCGAAGTTTCCTTTTTCGAGGTTTGGCAATTAAGCCAAAGCAGCTTTTGCTTTTTCAACCAGTTGCGCGAAGGCAGCTTTGTCGAATACAGCCAAGTCAGCCAATACTTTGCGGTCGATTTCGATAGACGCGCGTTTCAGGCCGTTCATGAATTTGCTGTAAGACAGGCCGTTTTCACGGGCACCTGCGTTGATACGCACGATCCACAGTTGGCGGAATTGGCGTTTGCGTTGGCGGCGGTCACGGTAAGCGTATTGACCGGCTTTCATAACCGCTTGCTTGGCAACGCGGTAGACGTTTTTACGACGGCCGCGGTAGCCTTTAGCTAACGCGAAGATTTTTTGGTGACGGGCACGTGCGGTAACACCGCGTTTTACGCGTGGCATAGTTCAAACTCCTTAAGCGTAGGGCAACATTTTAGCAACGGAAGCCAAATCGCGGCTGTTTACCATAGCGGTACCGCGCAGGTTACGTTTGGTTTTGGTGGTTTTTTTGGTCAGGATGTGGCTTTTGAAAGCATGACCGCGTTTTACGCCACCGTTACCCAGTACTTTAAAGCGTTTTTTCGCGCTAGACTTGGTTTTCATTTTAGGCATGGGAAAACTCCGTTTATTGTTAGATAAGGCGGTAGGGGCATCGGCATGGTTTCCAATGCTTGTAACCCGAACGCCACGGTTTTGCCGTTTTCTTGAAAAGCTTGTTCCGCACGGCATCAGGAACAAGCTCGGGATTATAGCCTTATTTTTTCTTCGGCGCAACCATCATGACCATTTGGCGGCCTTCCATTTTCGGGAAGGACTCGACTTGCGCCACTTCGGCCAATTCTTCTTTCACGCGCTCCAAAAGCTGCGCGCCCAGCTGCTGGTGCGCCATTTCGCGGCCGCGGAAGCGCAGGGTGACTTTGACTTTGTCGCCGTCGGCCAGGAAGCGGTTGATGTTGCGCATTTTGATTTGGTAATCGCCTTCATCGGTACCCGGGCGGAATTTGATTTCCTTAATCTGTACCTGCTTCTGGTTTTTCTTGGCTTCGTCGCGCTTTTTGGCCTGCTCGTATTTGTACTTGCCGAAGTCCATGAGTTTGCACACAGGCGGCTTGGCGGTAGGGGAGATTTCCACCAAATCGACATCCTGCTCTTCGGCCAGAGACAATGCTTCACGAAGAGACACTACACCAAGCTGTTCGCCTGAGCCACTGATTAATCGCACTTCTTTGGCGGTAATTTCGCCGTTGATTCGTGCTTCGCGTTCCTGAGCGATGATAATACTCCTTTTAACGATTTAGTCTGTAACCAGGGCTTCGGCAATTTCGTGCTGCAATTGCGCGATGAAGTCATCCAGATTCAATGAGCCCAAGTCTTCTGCTTTGCGGCGCACGGCCACTTTGTTGTCTTGTTTCTCTTTGTCGCCGACCACGATTTGGTAAGGGAAGCGGTATTGGCTGTTGTCGCGGATTTTATAGCCGATTTTTTCGTTACGCAAATCCAATTCGACACGGAAGCCTGCGGCCTGAAGTTTGGCAGCCACTTCACGGCAGTAATCGGCCTGGTTTTCGGTGATGTTCATAATCACCATCTGCACCGGAGCCAGCCACAACGGGAACGAACCGGCATGGTTTTCAATCAGAATGCCGATAAAACGCTCCAACGAGCCGAGGATGGCGCGGTGCAGCATCACGGGGCGGGCGCGGCCGTTGCTTTCGGTCACATATTCGGCATCCAGTCGTTCCGGCAATACGAAGTCTAATTGCAGCGTGCCGCACTGCCAAGAACGGCCGAGCGCGTCTTTAACGTGGTATTCGATTTTCGGGCCGTAAAAAGCACCTTCGCCCGGCAGCTCTTCCCATTCCACGCCGCAGGCGGTCAGCGCATCGCGCAAACCTTGTTCGGCCTTATCCCAAATTTCATCGGAACCGGCACGCTGCTCGGGACGCAGCGACAGCTTGACAGCCACGTCATGGAATCCGAACTGCTTGTAAATACGCACCAGCAATTCGTTGAATGCCTGCGCTTCGGATACGATTTGGTCTTCGGTACAGAAAATATGTGCGTCGTCTTGCACAAAACCGCGCACGCGCATCAACCCGTGCAGCGCACCGGTCGGCTCATTGCGGTGGCAGGAGCCGAATTCGGCCAGGCGCATCGGCAAATCGCGGTATGAGCGCAGGCTGTTGTTGAATACTTGCACATGACCCGGGCAGTTCATCGGTTTGACCGCGTATTCGCGTTTTTCCGATTGGGTCGTGAACATATTGTCTTTATAGTTTTCCCAGTGACCCGAACGCTCCCAGAAGGTTTTGTCCATCATCATCGGGGTTTTGATTTCTTTATAGCCTGCCGCATCCAGCTCGCGGCGCATATGCTGCTCGATGGCCTGCCACAACGCCCAACCTTTCGGGTGCCAGAACACCATGCCCGGCGCTTCGTCTTGCAGGTGGAACAAATCCAATTGTTTGCCCAGTTTGCGGTGGTCGCGCTTTTCAGCCTCTTCGATACGCTGGATATAGGCCTTCAATTCGTCTTTGCTTGCCCAGGCCGTACCGTAAATGCGTTGCAGCATTTCATTGTTGCTGTCGCCGCGCCAGTACGCACCCGCCAGCTTGGTCAGCTTGAAGTTTTTCAAAAAGCGGGTATTCGGAACGTGCGGACCGCGGCACATATCGACATATTCCTGATGGTGGTACAAGCCCATGGCCTCCACTTCGGGCATATCGTCAATCAGGCGCAGCTTGTATTCTTCGCCCCGCTCCTGGAATGTTTTAATGGTTTCGGCACGCGGCGTCATCACTTTAACGACATCATAATCCTGCGCAATCAATTCCTTCATGCGCGCCTCGATGGCCGCAACATCTTCCGGAGTAAAAGGCTTTTCAGTAGCGATATCGTAGTAAAAACCGTCTTCGATAACAGGGCCGATAACCATTTTGGCATCCGGATAAAGCTGTTTGACCGCGTGGCCGACCAAGTGCGCACAAGAATGGCGGATGATTTCCACGCCCTCTTGGTCTTTTGGCGTAATAATCTGCACATCGGCATCTTCGGTAATCGGGTCGCAAGCATCAACCAGTTTGCCGTTTACCTTGCCCGCAACCGTGGCCTTCGCCAAACCCGAACCGATAGAAGCGGCGATTTGCGCCACGGTAACAGGAGATTCGTATTGACGGACCGAGCCGTCGGGCAACGTAATGTTCAACATATTATTATCATACTCCGATTGCTTTTCAGACGGCCTGAACAGCAATATCAAAAACATATAAAAAACAGCAAAAAGTTTGCCAGAAACCTTTTGCTGTTCCAGTATTCTGGTAGGCACGATCGGATTCGAACCAACGACCCCCACCATGTCAAGGTGGTGCTCTAACCAACTGAGCTACGTGCCTGTATCAAGAAATCTGCGCCATTATAAAAGTTTTACCGGCGGCGCACAAGCACCAAGAGCAGGCAAAAGAGGGGAGGCGGCATTATCCCGCTGTTTCCAAATCAGATAAGTCCGGCGGCATTTTTTCAGACGGCCTCCCGACCGGACGCATCCGCTCCGCCGCTTTATCGTCGCCGGGCCAACCCTGCTGCAGCGTTGGCCCGCCTTACCGCACCATTTTGTAGTGCCTGCGGGCAGAATTTACGCACCGGCGATTTTCAGACGGCCTGAAATCGTTTTTTATATAGAAACCCGTTATAATTCCCGCCTTAACCTTTCATGCACAGCCGGTTCGGAATCCCATTCCGGCCGTCTGAAAACCAACCCGGAAGACCCATGCTCAAATTCACCCTGCACCAAACCGACGGCCACGCCCGCCGTGGCACGCTCGAACTCAACCACGGCACAATCGAAACCCCCGTATTCATGCCCGTCGGCACCTACGGCTCGGTCAAAGCCATGACCCCCGACAACCTGCACGACATCAAAGCGCAGATTATTTTAGGCAACACCTACCACTTATGGCTGCGCCCCGGCCTCGAAGTCATCGAACAGTTCGGCGGCCTGCACGGCTTTATCGGCTGGGACAAGCCCATCCTCACCGACTCCGGCGGCTTTCAAGTATTTTCACTCTCCGACATGCGCAAGCTCACCGAAGAAGGCTGCACCTTCAAAAGTCCGATTAACGGCGACAAACTCTTCCTCTCGCCCGAAATCTCAATGAAAATCCAAACCGTATTAAACTCCGACATCGTCATGCAATTGGACGAATGTACGCCGGGCGAAGCTTCGCACGAACAGGCGAAGAAGTCGCTGCAAATGAGCCTGCGCTGGGCGGAGCGCAGCAAAAAAGTCTTTGAAGACCTCAAAAACCCCAACGCCCTGTTCGGCATCGTACAAGGCGCCATGTACGAAGACCTGCGCGAAGAATCGCTCAAAGGATTGGAACAATTCGATTTCCCCGGCCTCGCCGTCGGCGGCCTCTCCGTCGGCGAACCCAAGCCCGAAATGTACCGCATGCTGCGCGCCGTCGGCCCGATTCTGCCGAAACACAAACCGCATTACCTGATGGGCGTCGGCACACCCGAAGACTTAGTGTATGGCGTTGCCCACGGCATCGACATGTTCGACTGCGTCATGCCCACCCGCAACGCCCGCAACGGCTGGCTCTTCACCCGCTTCGGCGACATCAAAATCAAAAACGCCAAACACAAACACGATACCCGCCCGCTCGACGAAAGCTGCAGCTGCTACGCCTGCCGCAACTTCAGCCGCGCCTACCTGCACCACCTGCACCGCGCCGGCGAAATCCTCGGCGCGCAGCTCAACACCATTCATAATCTGCATTTCTACCAAGTCATCATGGCCGAAATGCGCGAAGCCATCGAACAAGGAAAATTTGCCGATTGGCAGGCGCAGTTCCACGAAAACCGCGCACGCGGCGCGGATTGACCGGATTTGACCGGTTCAACGCATAAAGGCCGTCTGAAAATATCGTGAAGATTATTTTCAGACGGCCTTTTCTTCATTCACCGTGCGTTTGGGATAAGCCAAACGTATGAGTTGTATTGGAATGATTGAAAATCCGGCAAACTGACCGCTCTCCCTCGTGAAAGGGCAAGTTGCCGAAGCTTCAAAAATGACTGAAAATGTTTTCTCGAACGCACGCAA
>NZ_BCWL01000021.1 GCF_001592185.1 Bergeriella denitrificans NBRC 102155 | reverse complement strand
GGGCGAGCCAACGCCGTAGCATGATTTAAGTTCGACGACTATACACCAAAGGCCGTCTGAAACGCCCATGCACAGCAAAACAAAACACGGTTAAATCAACATGAACTGGCAAAACAAAAAAATCTTGGTCGCCGGCCTCGGCGGTACGGGTATTTCCATGATTGCGTTCCTGCGCCAGGCAGGGGCGGAAGTGGCCGCTTACGATGCGGAATTGAAAGCCGAGCGCGTAGCGCAAATCGGTAAAATGTTCGAAGGGCTGACTTTCTATACAGGCCGTCTGAAAGACGCGCTGGACAACGGTTTCGATATGCTCGCGCTCAGCCCCGGCATTTCCGAGCGCACGCCCGAAATTGAGGCGTTTAAGCAGCGCGGCGGGCGCGTCATCGGCGATATTGAGATTTTGGCAGGCGTGTTGAACGGACGTGGCGACAAAGTCATCGCCATCACCGGCAGCAACGGTAAAACCACCGTCACCAGCCTGGTCGGCTATCTGTGTATCAAATGCGGCCTCGATACCGTTATCGCGGGCAATATCGGCACGCCGGTTTTGGAAGCCGAATTGCAGCGGGGCGGCAAGAAAGCCGATGTGTGGGTGTTGGAATTATCCAGCTTCCAGCTGGAAAACACCGAAAGCCTGCGCCCGAGCGCGGCCACGGTATTGAACATTTCCGAAGACCATCTCGACCGCTACGACGACCTGCTCGATTATGCCCACGCCAAAGACAAAATTTTCCGCGGCGAAGGCGTGCAGGTATTGAACGCCGACGACGTGTTCTGCCGCGCCATGAAGCGCAGCGGCCGCGATGTGCAATGGTTTTCGTTGGAACGCGAAGCCGAATATTGGTTTGACCGCGCTTCAGGCCGTCTGAAAAACGGCGGCAGCGATTTGATTGCGGCGGCGGATATTCCGCTGCAAGGCCTGCACAACGCCGCCAATGTTTTGGCTGCCGTTGCCTTGTGCGAAGCCGTCGGCCTGCCGCGTGCGGAATTGTTGCAACACGTGCAAACTTTCCAAGGCCTGCCGCACCGTGTGGAAAAAGTCGGCGAGAAAAACGGCGTCACCTTTATCGACGACAGCAAGGGCACGAATGTCGGCGCGACGGCTGCGGCGATTTCGGGCTTGCAGAATCCGCTGTGGGTGATTCTCGGCGGCATGGGCAAAGGGCAGGATTTCACACCTTTGCGCGAAGCCTTGAAAGGCAAGGCCAAAGGCGTGCTGTTGATTGGTGCGGACGCGCCGCAAATCCGCCGCGATTTGGAAGGCTGCGGCGTGGCCTTGACCGATTGCGCCGACATGGACGAAGCCGTGCAAACCGCCTATGCCCGAGCCGAAGCGGGCGATATCGTGTTGCTCAGCCCGGCTTGTGCCAGCTTCGATATGTTTAAAGGCTACGCCCACCGCGCCGAAGTGTTTATCGAGGCGTTTAAGGCCTTGTAAACCCGTGCGCCCGCAGGCCGTCTGAAAACGGCGCTCTGCCGGATAAAATGCGACTTCCGCCGTGCGCGGGTACGCAATAGACGTAGGACGGGCATCCTTGCCCGTCGCTTTGCATAGGCAAAGAAAATAGTTCGATAAACAATCTATCTTATTCTGTGAATGAGCGGCAGGTTAAGTAAACGGATTTCCTTTGGTTATGTAAGATGCCCGTCCTACCGACCATCATTGCAGCATTACAATAAAATGACTTATTTCCCGATTTTCAGACGGCCTTTCCAGCCGATGCCGTCTGAAAACGGATACAGAAACAGCCAACCGATATGAATATCCTCAACCAGCTTTCCGACCTCAAATCCCTGCGCCGCTTCCGCCTGTCGGCACTGCAGCTGCTCGACCGGCCGATTGTACGCAGCGGCCAGAAAATCGATATGTCGCTGCTGTGGATGGTGGCGCTGATGACGGCGTTCAGCCTGCTGATGATTTATTCGGCTTCGATTGCCTACGCGGCAGACGAGGGCGGCGACCAGTTCGCTTTCTTAATCCGCCAGGCATCGTTTGTCGGGCTGGGGCTGGTGGTGTGCAGCGGCTTGTCGTTTGTCAGCATGAATGCCTGGAAGCGCATCATGCCGTGGTATTACCTGCTGTGCGGCCTGCTGCTGGCGGCGGTATTGGTGCTGGGGCGCGAGATTAACGGGGCGACGCGTTGGCTGCACGTGGGGCCGGTGAATGTGCAGCCGTCTGAAATGTTCAAGCTCGCCACCGTGCTGTATCTCTCCAGCCTGTTTACCCGCAAAGCCGAAGTCTTGCAGTCGTGGACGAAAATTCTGGCACCGGGCTTCCTGCTGGCGGTGGGTGTGGGGCTGATGCTGCTGCAGCCGGACTTGGGTTCGGCCATCGTGGTGGTGGCGATTGTGGCGGGTATGCTGTTTTTGGCGGGTTTTCCGCTGCGCTATTTCGGCGTGATGTCGGGCATATTGCTGGCGTGTATCGCCTTACTGATTGTTTTCGAGCCTTACCGTATGGCGCGGGTAACGGGCTTTCTCGACCCGTGGAGCGATCCGCTGGGCAAGGGCTATCAGCTGACCCATTCGCTGATGGCGATTGCACGCGGCGAATGGTTCGGCGTGGGCTTGGGCGCGAGTTTGGAAAAACGCTTTTACCTGCCCGAGGCGCATACCGACTTTATTTTCGCCATCATCGGCGAAGAATTCGGCTTTTTGGGCATGCTGATGCTGGTGTTTTGCTACGGCTGGCTGGTGCTGCGGGCGTTTTCCATCGGCAAGCAGGCGCGTGATTTGGATTTGACCTTCAGCGCGTATGTGGCCAACGGCATCGCCATCTGGGTCGGCATTCAGAGCTTTTTCAACATCGGCGTCAACATCGGCCTGCTGCCGACCAAAGGCCTGCCGCTGCCGCTGATGTCTTACGGCGGCTCGGCGGTGATGGTGATGCTGGTGAGCATGACCCTGCTGTTGCGGATTGATTTTGAAAACCGCCGTAAAATGCGCGGTTATCTGGTAGAGGAATAAGCCGATGAGCGGCAAAACATTTATGCTGATGGCCGGCGGCACCGGCGGCCATATTTTCCCCGCGCTGGCGGTGGCCGATGCGCTGCGCGCGCGCGGCCATCATGTGATTTGGCTGGGCAGCGAGGGTGCGATGGAAACGCGCATTGTCCCGCAATACGATATTCTGCTGGAAACGCTGGCCATCAAAGGCGTGCGCGGCAACGGCATCAAGCGCAAGCTGATGCTGCCGTTTACCCTGTGGAAAACCATACGCGAAGCCAAGCGCATCATCAAAAAACACCGCGTTTCCTGTGTTATCGGCTTCGGCGGCTTCGTCACCTTTCCCGGCGGCGTGGCGGCCAAACTGTCGGGCGTTCCGATTGTGATTCACGAGCAAAACGCCGTAGCGGGCTTGGCCAACAAGCAGCTCTCCCGCTGGGCGGCGCGTGTGTTATACGCCTTTCCTAAAGCCTTCGAGCATGAAAACGGCTTGGTCGGCAACCCCGTGCGTGCCGATATTGCCGCGCTGCCTGCGCCTGCCGAGCGTTTTGCCGGGCGCGGAGGCCGTCTGAAAATTTTGGTGATGGGCGGCAGCCTGGGCGCGGACGTATTGAACAAAACCCTGCCCAAAGCGCTGGCCTTACTGCCCGAGCAAGACCGCCCGCAGATGTATCACCAGTCCGGCCGCAACAAGTTGGGCACGCTGCAGGCCGATTACGACGCGCTGGGCGTGGAAGCCGAGTGCGTAGAATTCATTACCGATATGGTCTCCGCTTACCGCGATGCCGATGTGGTGGTGTGCCGCGCCGGCGCACTGACCATTGCCGAGCTGACCGCCGCCGGCGTGGGCGCACTGCTTGTGCCTTACCCGGGCGCGGTGGACGACCACCAAACCGCCAATGCCCGCTTTATGGTGCACGCCGAAGCCGGTTTGCTGCTGCCGCAATCCCAGCTGACGGCGGAGAAACTGGCTGAAGTACTGGGCGGCCTGACGCGTGCCCAATGCTTGGAATGGGCGCAACACGCCCGCACGCTGGCGTTGCCCGAAAGCGCCGACGACGTGGCCGAAGCCGCCATTGCCGTATTGGAAAACGGCGCACGCTCATGATTGATTTACACTGCCATTCCAATGTTTCAGACGGCCTGCTGCCGCCCGCTGAAGTGGTGCGTCTGGCCAAGCAGAACGGCTGCACGCTGCTGGCGCTGACCGACCACGACCACACCGGCGGGTTGGCCGAAGCGCGCGCGGAAGCTGAAAAGCTGGCGCTGCTGTTTGTCAACGGCGTGGAAGTGTCCGTCACCTGGCGCGGTCGCACCATACACATTGTCGGCTTGGGTTTCGACGAGCAAAACGACCACTTGCAAAACCTGCTTGCCCGCGTGCGGCAGGGGCGTTTGCAGCGGCTGGAAGCCATCGCGCAGAAGCTGGCCAAAAAAGGCATAGCGGGCGCATACGAAGGCGCATTGGCGTTGGCGGCCAACCCCGAAATGGCCGGGCGCACCCATGTGGCCGAATTTTTAATCAACGGCGGCCACGTCCGCAACAAGCAGCAGGCGTTTACCAAATATCTGGGCGACGGCAAATCCTGCGCGGTGCGGCACGAATGGGCGGACTTGGCCGAATGCGTCGCCGCCATTACCGGCGCGGGCGGCGCGGCCGTCATCGCCCACCCGATGCGCTACGGCCTGTCGGCCACCGCCAAGCGCAATCTGTTTGAAGCCTTCAAAGCCGCAGGCGGCGAAGCCGTCGAAGTACACAGCGGCAGCTGCAACGCCAACGACCGCATGAACTACGCGCTGCTGGCCGAGCGTTACGGCCTGCTGGCTTCGGCCGGCAGCGATTTCCATCGCCCGAACGATTTTTCAGGCGGCATCCTGGGCGCGTGCCCCGAGCTGCCGCCGCAATGCCGCCCGGTGTGGACGCGCTGGCAGAGTGCTTAGTGTAGGCGGTAAGGTTATTTATTAAAAAGCCGTCTGAAAAATGCAGAAGCGTTTTTCAGACGGCTTTTGGTTTGTGTAAACCTGCTGAAACCGGAATGTTTCAGACTGTGCGGCGTTTCCCCATCAGGTTGCGTACCCAAACGAAAAACACGGGTACAAACAGCAGCCCCAATACGGTTGAGAACACCGTGCCGCCCAAGACGGCGGTGCCGATGGCGATGCGGGATGCTGCGCCTGCGCCCGTGCCCAAGGCCAGCGGTACGACGCCCAGGCCGAAGGCGAGCGAGGTCATGAGAATGGGGCGCAGGCGCAGGCCGGCGGCTTCGGCGGCGGCGCGGTACAGCGTGTAGCCGCGGTTTTGCAGCTGTACGGCGAATTCGACAATCAAAATGGCGTTTTTGGCGGCCAGGCCGATGGTGGTCAGCAGGCCGACTTGGAAGAACACATCGTTTTCCAAACCGCGCAGGCCGGTGAAAACCAGCGCGCCGAGTACGCCCAATACGGCGGAAAGCATTACGGCCAGCGGCACGCTCCAGCTTTCGTACAGGGCGGCCAGGCAAAGGAAGACAAACAATACCGACAAGGCATACAGCAGCGGGGCGAGTGCGCCGGCGCGTTGCTCCTGCAGCGATGCGCCCGTCCATTCGATTTGGTAGCTGCCGGGCAGCTCGCGCACCAGACGCTGCAATTCTTCCATGGCCTGGCCGGAGCTGACACCTTCGGCCGGTGCGGCCTGCATATCCATCGCCAGACTGCCGGAGAAGCGGATCAGCTGCGGCGGCGCCACTTCCCAATGCACAGTGGAAAAGGCGGAAAGCGGTATCATTTCGCCTTGCGCGTTGCGCACTTTCCAGTTGCCGATGTCTTGCGGCTGCATACGGAAGGGCGCGTCGGCTTGGATATACACGCGCTTGACGCGGCCGTTGTGGATAAAGTCGTTGACGTAGGTGCCGCCGAGCGCGTTGGCAAGCAGGGCGTTGATGTCGCCGGGTGCGACTTGGTGGGCGGCGGCCGCGCGGTCGTCCACATCCACCGCCAGGCGGCTGCGCGGGTCTTGGTTGTTGGCGCGCAGGCTGCGGACCAGGCTGCTTTGCGCGGCCAGCCCGATTAAACGCTCTTTGGCTTGGTTCAGCGCGTCGTAGCCGCGTCCGTCGGTATCTTTTAATACGAAGCTCAGGCCGCCGGAAGAGCCAAGTCCGCGCACGGTCGGCGGCATATTGACGAAAATACGGGCGTTTTTATATTGGCGGAAGGCTTTGGCGGCACGCGCTTCGAGTGCGGCGGCCGATTGCGCCGCGCTGCGTTCTTCCCACGGCTTGAGGCGGACGGTCAGCATACCGAAGCCCTGATTGCCGCGTATGCCGGTCAGCGTCATCACCGAGCGTACTTCGGGCTGCTCGTGGAAATACTGCTCCAGCGGCGCCAGCGTGGCACGCAGCCGCTCATCGGTAGAGCCGGGCGGCAGGGTTACGTTGACTTGCAGAAAGCCCTGGTCTTCTTCCGGCAAAAACGAAGTCGGCAGGATGTGGAAGAGGGCGGCGCAGGCGGCGATGATGGCGAGAAAGGCGGCGGCCATCAGGCGGCTGCGGGCAAACAGCCGGCCGGTCAGCACGCTGTAATGCGCGGCCAGCTTTTCAAAACCCCGGTTGAACGCGTTGAAAAAACCGCGAAACAGCCCGCCGACCGGCTCGGTGCGCTTTTTGGGCTTGAGCAGCTGGGCGCACAAAGCGGGCGACAGGGTCAGGGCAACCATCACGGAAAAGCCCATCGCGGCAATCAGCGTGACGGCAAACTGGCGGTAAATCACGCCGGTGGTGCCGGGGAAAAACGCCATCGGTACAAATACCGCCGACAGCACCAGCCCCACGCCCACCAGCGCCGAAGAAATTTCCCGCATGGATTTTTCCGTGGCCGCGCGTGCATCCAGTCCCTCATCGTGCATCACGCGCTCGACGTTTTCCACCACCACGATGGCATCGTCCACCAGCAGGCCGATGGCCAGCACCAGCGCAAACATGGTCAGCATATTGATGGAATAGCCCAAGAGCGCCAAAATCCCGAGCGTGCCCATCAGCACCACGGGCACGGCAATGGCGGGAATCAAGGTGGCGCGGGGGCTTTGCAGAAACAGATACATCACCAGCACCACCAAGACCACCGCCTCCACCAGCGTTTTCAACACTTCTTTCAGCGAGGCTTTGACGAACGGCACGCTGTCCTGGCTGGTTTCCGCCCGCATGCCGTAAGGGAAATCCGGCTCCAGCGCGCGGATTTTCGCTTCCACCGCCGCCGCCGTTTCCAGCGCGTTGGCGCCGTCTGAAAGAATAATCCCCAAAGCGCCGCCGGTATGGCCGTTGAAGCGCGTATTGACATCGCTGCTTTCCGCGCCCAGCTCCACCCGCGCCACGTCTTTCAGGGTCACGACCGCGCCCGAAGCGTCGCTTTTCAAGATAATGTTTTCAAACTCGGCCACCGTTTTCAGCTTGCTGCGCGCCCGAATCGGCACATTCAGCATCTGCCCGTTTACAGACGGCAGCTGGCCGAGCTGGCCGGCCGATACCTGCGTGTTTTGGCTGTCGAGCGCGGCGCGGATGTCGGAGGGCATCAGGCGGTATTGCTCCAGCTTGTTCGGGTCGAGCCAGATGCGCATCGCATACGGGCTGCCGTAAAGCTGGACTTCCGCCACGCCGTCCACACGCCCCAATACTTCCACCAGATTGCTTGACAGATAATCCGTGACCGCCACGCGGGGGATGCTTTTGTCTTCCGTATAAAACATCCAGGTAACCAGATTGTCCTGCCCGCCGCGCGTGACCGTTACCCCGCGCTGCTGCACCGCTTCGGGCAGCCGCGACTGCGCCTGCTGCAAAGCGTTTTGCACCTGTACCTGCGCCACGTCAATATCCGTACCCGGCTCGAAGGTAATCGTGGTGCGCGACAGGCCGGAGGAATCGGCGGTGGAACTCATATGCATCAGGCCGTCCAAGCCGGTCAGTTGCTGCTCGATGACTTGCGATACGGAGTCATTGACGGTTTCCGCCGAAGCGCCGGTATAGCGTGCGGTAACCGACACCTGCGGCGGCGCGATGTCGGGATACTGCTCCAGCGGCAGCGCAAACATCGACAGCGCGCCCGCCAGCGTGATGAAAATAGACAGCACCCAGGCAAACACCGGGCGGCGGATAAAGAAAAGGGCCATAAGCGGATAATCGGAATGGAAATTGAGCGGGACAGCCGGATAAAAGAAGAAGTTAGATCAAGCAAATAAGCCGCTTCATTCTTCTTTTAAATGACTATAAAACTTTCAGACGGCCCCGATTGTGAACAAACTGCCCGCTTTAAGCAAGGCTGCGGGGCGTAAAAAAGCCGTCTGAAAATCCGAAATCAGGTTCAGACGGCTTTTTTCAGACGGCTAAATCGGGCAGATTAAAAGGTAAAGCCCGTTTCCAAATCCTCATCGCCGACCGATTCCACCAGCAGCGCATACAGCGGCGCCAGATCGATATAGCGGCGCGACACGCGGCGCAGATAATTCAGGAAACGCGGGATTTCCGGGCGGTATTTGTCTTTGCCGTCTCGGTAGTAGAGGCGGGCGAAAATGCCGGCCACCTTCAAATGCCGCTGCACGCCCATCCACTCGAACCAGCGGTAAAATTCGTCGAAATCGGCGGGTACGGGCAGGCCGGCGGCGCGCGCTTTTTCCCAGTAGCGGATGACCAAGTCCAACACAAACTCTTCTTCCCACTCGATAAAGGCATCGCGCAGCAGCGACACCAAATCATAGGCAATCGGGCCGTAAAGCGCGTCTTGGAAATCGAGCACGCCTGGGCGGCCGTTTTGCAGCATCAGATTACGCACGATGTAGTCGCGGTGTACATACACTTTGGGTTGCGCCAACAGCGGCGGCAGCAGGGTATCGACGGTTTGCTGCCACAATTGGCGTTGTTTGAAATTCAACGTTTTTCCCAATTCTTTGGCCACAAACCATTCGGGGAACAAATTGATTTCGCGCAGCATAACGGCATGGTCGTATTCGGGCAGCACTTCGGGACGGCTGGCTTTCTGCAGCTCGACCAATTCGTCAATCGCTTCCAGCAGCAAGGCTTTGTGGGCGGATTCGGACGTTTCCTGCTGCATGGCGGTGAGGAAAGTGGTGCTGCCCAAATCATTAAGCACCATAAAACCCAGTGCTTCATCAACGTGCAGCACCTGCGGCACATTCACCATGTCAAACAGCTTCTGCACCTTCAAATACGGCGCCACGCTCATCTTATCGGGCGGCGCATCCATACACACGACGGTGTGGCCGTCTGAAAAAGTTGCGCGGAAATAGCGGCGGAAATCGGCATCGGCAGCCGCGAAGCTCAATTCAAACGCCCGGTTCGGGTAAACGGTTTCCAACCATTTTTGCAATTCGGTTTGTCGTTGCATAGCAGTTTCGTGAAGTTTCAGGTTAAAATAACCGCTATTCTAACTGGCAAACTGTTTTAAGGGGCGATTTTGGCGCGTTTATTTTCACTCAAACCTCTGGTATTTGCCCTGAGCGTCGGCTTCAGCACCGCAGCAGCCGCTCAGGATGCCGCGCCGTTTGTACCCGATGCGGCCGATTATGTGCCGCTGGAAGCCGCAGCAGAAGCCGTCAAAGAAGCGGCTGCGTCCAAGCCGTCTGAAAATAGCGATAAGGACGGAGCGGAGCTGTCGCTGGGCGAAACCTGCCTGTTTTGCAGCGACGAAGCCGTGGCCGCCCATCAAAAAGCGTTGGAAGCCGAAAGAAGCGGCGCCGATATTCAGCGCAGCAGCGAAGACAGCCTGCCGCCCGACTATACCCGCGTGACCGCCGACTATATCCAAGGGCGTAACCAAAGCGATGCCCAAGGCGGCAAAATCGCCACCGTCCGCGCCGAGGGCAACGTGATTATCGAGCGCAACGACGAAATCCTGAATTCGGATTGGGCGGTGTACGACCAAGCCAGCGATACCGTCACCGCGGGCGATCAATACAAACTTTATCAAAACGGCTCCGTCGTCAGCGGCAAAGAGCTGACCTACAATCTGAGTGAGCGCACCGGCATCACCGAAAACGTGCGCATGGCCACCGAGCGCGACGGCCGCCGCCTGCAAAGCGTGAGCGAAAAAGCCGAGATGAAAGGCCCCGGCCTTTACAATCTGATTAACACCAAATTCAATACCTGCGCCCCGGGTGATGCATCGTGGTATATCAAAGCCAAAAGCATCGAAGCCGACGAATCCACCGGCATCGGCGTGGCCAAAAACGCATCGCTGGTGTTCGGCGGCGTGCCCGTGCTGTACACCCCGTGGGCGGATTTCCCCATCAACGGCAGCCGTAAGAGCGGCTTTTTGGTGCCGAACGTCTCCACCGGTTCAGACGGCTTTGAAATGTCGCTGCCGTATTACCTGAATCTCAAGCCCAATCTGGATGCCACCGTTACTCCCGGCATCATCACCAAGCGCGGCGTGCGCCTGGGCGGGCAGCTGCGTTATCTTGAGCCGAAATTTTCGGGCGACATCGAAGGCACTTGGATGCCGCACGACAAACTGCGCGACCGCAACAACCGCGCGCAGGTCAAATGGCGGCACAACCACCGCTTCAGCGAGCATCTGAGCGGCGGCGTAGATTTGAACCATGTGTCCGACAACGACTACTACCGCGATTTCTACGGGCAGGGCGACATCGCCAGCAACGTCAACCTCAACCGCCAGGTTTGGCTGAATTACGGCCGCAGCCTCGGCGGCGGCCATTTCAGCAGCTCGCTGATGGCGCAGAAATACCAAACGCTGGCCAACGAAAACGGCTATAAAGACGAGCCTTACGCCATTCTGCCGCGCCTGTCGGCCAGCTGGAGTAAACACATCGGCAATGCTCAAGTCAATGCTTTCGGCCAGTTTACCCGCTTCGATCACAACGACCGACAAAGCAGCAACCGCCTGGTGTTGTCGCCGTCGGTCAAATGGGATTTCCACAACCAATGGGGCTATGTCCGCCCCAAAGCCGCGCTGCATCTGGCACGCTACAATCTCGACAGCTTCAACGGCCTGCCCGGGCGCAACGTCAGCCTGGTGCTGCCCATGCTCAGCGTCGATTCCGGCGTAACCTTCGAGCGCGAAGCCGCAATTTTCGGGCGCGATTTTATCCAAACGCTTGAACCGCGCCTGTTTTACAATTATATTCCCGCCAAGTCGCAAAACGACCTGCCCAACTTCGATACCTCGGAAAACAGCTTCACCTACGAGCAGCTTTTCCGCGACAACATCTATTCGGGCTACGACCGCGTGAATGCCGCCAACAGCCTGTCCACCGCCTTGCAGAGCCGGATTTTGAACCCGAAAACCGGCGCAGAGCTGTTCCGCGCGGGCATCGGCCAGAAATTCTACTTCACCAGCGACAACGTGCTGCTCGACGGGCGCATCAGCGAATACGAGCGCAACCGCTCCGACTGGGTGGCCTTTGCACATGGTAATCTGACCGACAACATCCGCGTGCATACCGACGCGCACTACAACCAAAACGAAGAACGCTTCGAGAGCTACGCCGCCGGCATCGTCTATAACCCCGCGCCCGGCAAAGCCCTGAGCGCCCGCTACAAATACGGCCGCAACGAGCGCCAGTATCTGCAAAACAACGGCAGCTATTTCTACGGCCCGCTGCGCCAAATCGACGTGGCCGCCCAATGGCCGCTTGCCAAAAACCTGTACGGTGTGGCACGCTTCAACTATGAGCTGGCCGCCAAGCGCCCGCTGGATATGCTGGTCGGCGCCGAGTATAAGAGCAACTGCGGCTGCTGGAGCGCCAGCGTCGTCGCCCAGCGCTACGTTACCAGCGAAACCGGCCGTAAAAACGCCGTATTCCTCAACCTCCAACTGAAAGACCTGAGCAACGTCGGTCAAAACCCGTTTGAACAACTGCGTCTGGCCATTCCCGGCTACCGCAAAACCAATGAGATTGTAAAACCATGAATGTAAAACCCCTGATTTTGGCCGCAGCCGCCGGCTTGAGCATGAGCGCCGCCTTCGCGGTAGACGTGAAACTGTCGGACACCATCGCCGCCGTTGTCGATAACGAAGTGATTACCCAGCGCCAAGTGGCCGCCGCAGCCGCCCAAGCGCGCCGCGACCTGCCCAAAGGCACGCAGGTGGGCGACAACGAGCTGCGCCGTCAGGTATTGGCGCAGATGATTAACCAATCCCTGATTATCCAGGCCGGTAAACGCCGCAACATTCAGGCCAGCGAAACCGAAATTGATGCCGTTGTGGCCGCCAATCCGTCGCTGAAAAACGCCTCCAAAGCCGTCCGCCGCGATATTGCCGACAACATCATCATGGAAAAAGTACGCCAGCAGGCCGTGATGCAAAACAGCCGCGTGAGCGATGCCGAAGTCGACCGCTTTATCGCCCAAGCGCAAAGCCAGGGTGTCGCCCTGCCCGAGGGCGAGCCGATGCGCCAATACAGCGCCCAGCACATCCTGCTGAAAGCCGATAGCGAAAACGCCGCCGCTGCCGCCGAAAGCAGCATCCGCAAAATCCACGCGCAAGCCCGTAGCGGCGCCGACTTTGCAGACTTGGCACGCCAATACTCGCAAGACGTCAGCGCCAACAACGGCGGCGACTTGGGCTGGTTTTCAGACGGCATGATGGTTGCCCCGTTTGAAGAAGCCGTACACCAACTCAAACCCGGCCAAATCAGCGCGCCCGTGCGTACCCAGTTCGGCTGGCACATCATCAAACTGAACGACGTGCGCGATGCCGGTACGCCCGAAGAACGCCGCCGCAACGCCGTCCGCCAATACCTGTCGCAGCAAAAAGCCCAGCAGGCCGAAGTGAACCTGCTGCAGGAGCTGCACAACAGCGCCTTTGTCGATATCCGCTGATTTTGCGGCAGGGATAGATTGCCGTATCGGGCTGTCGGGTAGGGCGGGTTCTGTTAACGGAATTGCCGTTGGCTGCAAGATGCCTGCCCTGTGGCTTCAATATCATAAAAAGCCGTCTGAAAAATCGGATTTTTCAGACGGCTTTTTGTGTGCCTGTTCGGTTTGTTATGTTGATGGTGTTACGATAATTAATATAGTCGAAGAACTTAATTTCTCCGACTATAACATTCGTAGCCGCCGCAGTTCGGCTGTTTCGGGGCTTCGTCTTATCCCGCTCAACTGAGCAGCATTTCCTGCATCAGCTTCATGCCCCATTGCCAGCCGCCGGATACGCTGCTCAGTGGTGCGGGTTGCGGGGCGGTGAGCAGGCGGGTGTGCCACAGGCGGGCTTTGTCTTCTGCCCACAGGCGCAGGGTTTCGTCGCCGCTGCCGATAACCAGCGCGGCGCGGCAGGGGCAGCGGGCGCGCAGCAGGGTGTGTTCCGCATCGTCGGGCAAGGCGGTGGGCGGTTCGACTAAGATGATGTTGCCGATGCGCCGCAGCGTGCCGGCATCGGCCTGATACAGCCAGGCCAGAAAAGCCGCTGCGCCCGCGCCGTGTGCGGCGACGGCGATATGGCGGCCGACAATGCTGCCGAAGGCCGTCTGAATGGTGCGCTGCCAGTCGGCAATGCTTTGTTGCGCGGCGGCTTCGGCGGTGCAGACGGTGGGGTAGCTGACCGCCCAGCGGTCTATCCACATTTCCGCTTCGTCGGCATCGCGGATCAGCAACAGGGTGAGGTCTTCGAGTTCGTGGGTCTGCATGGTGTGTTTGATACGGTAAAACGGCGGGTGGCGGGTTTAGTTGCTGCAGCAACGCACTGAGTTTGTTTTAGCATCCATTTTCAGACGGCCTTTGGTCAGGTGCAGCCAGTCTGGCAAAGGTGACGGCGGCCAGTGCGGCAAACCAGAGATACAGGCCGGGGCCGTATGCGGTGATGGCGATGCGGTGCGCGGCTTCGTTGATGATAACGGCGTCGAGCAGAAAGGTCAGCAGGGCGAGCGGCCACATCACGCCGAGCAGGATTTCTGCCAGTCGGCCGGGATAGCGTATGGGCAGCATCAGCAATAGGGCGGGGTAGTTGGCGTAAACGGCCAAATAACCGATTTCGCGGCTCCAATCCAGCCCGTAAACCCAGCCGAACAGCGTGCCGAACACCAGAACGGCGATGCCGTCGAAGCTGCGGCCGGATTCGGACAGAATAAACACTTCCTGCGGCAGCGACAGCAGCCACAACAATGCCGCCGCGATGTGCGCGGCCATGATGTAGCGGGGCTGCGGCGTTTGGGTGTTGGGGCGCAATTCTGTTTTCATACCGTATCTGCTGCGTTTGTTCGGCTTTGCAGGTTTCGCAAACACCCGCTTCGCCCGTTGCTATGCCGCTTTTTCAGACGGCCTTATGCCGGATAGTCGTAAGTCACCACCAAAGGCGCGTGGTCGGAAAATTTCACGTCTTTATAAACATGGGCGGACACGGCTTTTTGCGCCAGCTCGGGCGTGACCATTTGGTAGTCGATACGCCACCCTACGTCTTTCGCATAGGCTTGGCCGCGGTTGCTCCACCAGGTGTAGCCGGGGATTTCGGGATACAGCGTGCGCCACATATCCACCCAGCCGAGCTTATAGATGACTTTGCCGATCCACTCGCGCTCTTCGGGCAGGAAGCCGGAGTTTTTCTGGTTGCCTTTCCAGTTTTTCAAATCGATGTTTTGGTGGGCGATGTTCCAGTCGCCGCACACCACGATGTCGCGGCCTTCTGCTTTCATGGCTTCGAGCATGGGGTAGAACGCGTCCAAAAAGCGGTATTTCAATTCTTGTCGCTCCGGCGCGCTGGTGCCGCTGGGCAGATAAAGCGAAATCACCGAGAGCTTGCCGAAATCGCAGCGCACGAAGCGGCCTTCACGGTCGAACTCTTCAATGCCCATGCCGACCTGCACATGGTCGGGCTGCTGCTTGCTGTACACGGCCACGCCGCTGTAGCCGCGCTTTTCCGCGCAATGCCAGTGGCCGTACATACCGTGCGGGTTTTTCATTTCATCGGCCAAATCGGCTTCCTGCGCTTTCAATTCCTGCACGCAGACGATGTCGGCGCCGGATTCGGCGATGTATTCGAGAAAACCTTTTTTATAGGCGGAGCGGATGCCGTTGACGTTGGCGGAAATGATGGTCAGCATGGTGTGTTCAACAAAAAAAGCAAATAAAGCCGTATTGTAACTGATTTTCAGACGGCCTTACTCTTTCCCACGCAATCCTTTATAATTCCCACTTTAAATCAACACCTTTATGGAAAACCCGAAATGTCCGATTTCCGCCAAGATTTCCTGAAATTCGCCCTGTCGCAAAACGTATTGAAGTTCGGCGAATTCACCACCAAAGCCGGCCGCCGGTCGCCGTATTTCTTCAACGCCGGTCTGTTTAACGACGGTGCGTCCACCCTGCAGCTGGCCAAGTTTTACGCCCAAGCGATTATCGAGAGCAAGGTCGAGTTTGACATGCTGTTCGGCCCGGCCTACAAAGGCATTATTCTGGCGGCGGCCACGGCCATGATGCTGGCGGAAAAAGGCGTGAACGTGCCGTTTGCCTACAACCGCAAAGAAGCCAAAGACCACGGCGAAGGCGGCGTATTGGTCGGCGCGCCGCTCAAAGGCCGCGTGCTGATTATCGACGACGTGATTTCTGCCGGTACGTCCGTGCGCGAATCGGTGAAGTTGATTGAAGCCGAGGGCGCAACGCCCGCCGCCGTCGCCATCGCGCTCGACCGCATGGAAAAAGGCACGGGCGAACTGTCTGCCGTGCAGGAAGTCGAGCAGCAATACGGCCTGCCCGTGGTGTCCATCGCTAACCTGCGCGACTTGCTGGCGCTGTTGGAAAACAATGCCGAATTCGGTAATTTCCTCGAGCCGGTGCGCGCTTACCGCGAGCGTTACGGCGTGGCGTAAGGCGCGTTTCCTTTTAACAGGGAACAGATTATCCGAAGCGCGGCGGTCGCCAATCCCTAATCTGCGTATTTTCAGACGGCAATAAAGCCGTCTGAAAAATCATCTGCATCATCCGCAGCACCAAGCGCAGCAGGGCAGGCGGCCTTGCTGTATTCAGTCAACCTGATTTGAGCGGCGCATT
>NZ_BCWL01000020.1 GCF_001592185.1 Bergeriella denitrificans NBRC 102155 | reverse complement strand
CTCATTGAAAACAGATAATAAAGCATATTTTATTTGAATTGTTTCTTATATGTTGATAATCCTTTAACCAAACCGCTGTTTATCTCTCGGTAGTATCGGCCTAGAATGCACCCATCGATTCAGGCAACACAAGGTTGCCGCCAACAAGATTTTGATTTGAAAGGAAAGTATCATGAAAAAATTTGCATTCGCCGCCATTATCGCCACCGCCGCTTCTCTGGCCGCTGCCGACTCACCCATGCCGGAATGGAACCACGCCAACGACCACGGCCCGATTGCCGGTTTGACCGAAGTAAAATACGATACCGTTATCCACTCGTCTAAAGACGACGACCGCGTGAAATTCACCGTGGCTCCGACCGGTGTGCGTACCCCGAACGGCATCGGCTACAACGACACCCACGCCCGCATGAACCCGGAAGGCGTGCGCTAAGCGTATAGCGCCCACGGCCTAAAACACAATATAGGGAAAACGCAAGATACGGGGCGGGGCGTAAACGCCGTCTTGCGATAGATATTTAATTCCGCCCAAACAAGCCGTCTGTTTCAGACGGCTTTTGCCTGCCGGAATAACCGAGTTTTCCGCTCGGACTTTCCCGCGTCGGGGCAATCGGCTAAAATAAAGGCCGTCTGAAACCAGAGCGGAAGCCGGCCGCCGCGCCGACCCGCCGCCTAAGTCGAAAAGGAACCGCTATGACCCGTATGGTCCAATGTGTGAAGCTCGGCAAAGAAGCCGAGGGCATGAAATTCGCGCCGCTGCCGAACGAGCTGGGCAAGCGCATTTTTGAAAACGTATCGCAGGAAGCGTGGAATGCGTGGACGCGCCACCAAACCATGCTGATTAACGAAAACCGTCTCAGCCTCGCCGATCCGCGTGCGCGCGAATATCTGGCGCAGCAGATGGAAAATTATTTCTTCGGCGACGGCGCTGATGCCGTGCAGGGTTATGTGCCGCAGGAATAATCCGCCGCAAGCGTGTGCTATAGCCGGAGAACTCAATTTTTCCGACTATATATGCCTAAAAAGGCCGTCTGAAAATCCGATTTTCAGACGGCCTTTTTAATGCGTGGCTTGTCGCGTTTGCTGTGATGCGGCCGCCATAGCTTTAAAAAGACGAAGACAATTCTTCCAGCTCTTCGCTGCGGGCCTTGTTCAGCAGCATCGGGCAGTATTCGTACATGGGCGAGCCGACATACTGGCCCATCATTTGGCAGTGGCGGTTGCGGTAGGCCAGCCAGGATTTTTGCGCGGCCTCGAAATGCTCGGCGGCTTGGCGGTCTTGCTGCTGCAAGGCGGCGTAGATTTTTTGATAGGTGCGGTTGATTTTACGCTTGTAGGCTTCCGACGATTCGGACGCGCATTGGTAAACCACGCTGTTGTTCATCGCGGGATATTGCGCGGTGCAGCGTTCGTATATATCTTCGGCATGGGCGGGCAAAGCCGCTGCGGCTGCCAGCAGGATGGCCAGTTTTTTCATGATGGTGTTTCTCCCCGTTATCCGGCAATATCGCGCCGCAATGTTTGAAAATTATCATTTTAAATTTGAAAAATCAATAGTCTGCTGCTGTGTTTGATATAGGGAAACGGTACGGGCAGGACTTGAAATGGTTGCCTGATGCCGCCATATTTCAGACGGCTAACCCGTTAAACAACTTTGAAAAGCCGTCTGAAAAAGGCCGCCTTTCGGGGCGATGCGCGGCAATAAGTGAATATTCGGGAATTTTCCGCCAAAGTTTCGCCAAAATTTCGGATTTGCTGTTAAAATCCCCATTCATTCCACTTTTACACACACACACTATATTGGAGCAAACGCCATGCAAAACGACGTTTACGACTACACACAAACCGGTGCGGTGCAGCAGAATGAGGTATTGCGTAAAACCTACAACCTGCTTGCTTTGTCTTTCCTGCCTGCTGCGGCCGGCGCGTTTATCAGCGGACAAAGCGGTTTCAATATCATGGCCGCGCTGGGCGGCGGCTGGATGGGCATCATCGCCGTATTCGCGTTTTTCTACGGTATGTGCTTTCTGATTGAGCGCAACCGCTACAGCAATACCGGCGTGGCGCTGCTGATGGTGTTTACTTTCGGCATGGGCGTGATGATCAGCCCGCTGCTGCAATATGCGCTGAATTTCAACAACGGTGCGCAAATCGTCGGCATCGCCGCCGCCATGACCGCCGCCGTGTTTTTCACCATGGCCGCGATGGCGCGCCGCACCAATGTCAATATGAGCTCTTTGGGCCGTTTCCTGACCGTGGGCGCAGTGATTTTGATGGTGGCGGTGGTGGCCAACCTGTTTTTGAACATCCCGGCCTTGAGCCTGACGATTTCCGCAGGTTTCGTATTGTTCAGCTCGCTGATGATTATGTTCCAAGTGCGCCAGGTGATTGACGGCGGCGAAGACAGCCACATCAGCGCTGCGTTGACCATTTTCATCTCGATTTACAATATTTTCAGCAGCCTGCTGCGTATTCTGCTGGCTTTCAATAACGACGAATAAGCGTCGGCAAGCCGCAAAGCCGTCTGGCAAGCTCCGGCTGTCCGTAAGGGACGGGTCGGGTTTTCAGACGGCTTTTGCACTTTGCCCCGCCGCATCGGATAAGCGATAAACCATGAACACCAATCCGCGCCGCGCCGTATATGCCGGCAGTTTCGATCCGCCGACCAACGGCCATCTGTGGATGATACGCGAAGCGGCCGCTCTGTTTGACGAGCTGGTCGTCGCGCTCGGGGTCAATCCCGAAAAACGCAGCACATACAGCATCGCCGAGCGGCAGGCCATGCTGGAAGCGGTCACCGCCGATTTGCCCAATGTGAAAATCAGCGTGTTTGAAAACCGCTTTCTGGTGCACTATGCACGCGAAGTCGGCGCGCGTTTTGTGGTGCGGGGCATACGCAGCGGCAGCGATTACGAGTATGAACGCTCGATGCGCTACATCAACAGCGACCTTGCGCCCGAAATCACCACCGTCTTGCTGATGCCGCCGCGCGAAATCGCCGAAGTGTCGTCCACCATGGTGAAAGGGTTAGTCGGGCCGGAGGGCTGGCGCGACACCATAGGCCGCTACCTGCCCGAAGCGGTGTACCGCAAAATCGTGCAGGACCATGAAACTTGAGGGTGGAAAGTTATTTGTAGGGTAGGACAGCCACTCGGCACGATAGTTAAATGCCTAAAAAATACATCTCAAGTTTGGAACGAATGCCGGTATTTTTGTAGAAAAGTAGTATCTTCAAATGCCGTCATTAGCTTCGCAAGTCCGCTGCGCTACCCCCGCGCAGCGGACTTGCGAAGCTAATGACGGCAATAAAGATTTCTGTTTTTGGAATGTTGACGATATATAGTCGGAGAAATGAAATTCTGATACAAGGCGAGCCAACGCCGTAGCAGAATTTCATTTCTCCGACTATATCGATATTTTGGTTTTAAATATTTCATTTCACAATCAAAAAGCCGTCTGAAAAATCCATTTTTCAGACGGCTTTTTGATTGACGCAGGCGGCTCAGGATTTCATTTCCAATACACTCAAGCCCTGCAGATCCGCAAAGCTGCGGTCGCGCACGATTTGGCAGAAATTGTCGATATAGGTTTTGCCCGCATCTTCGCTGCGAACGGCGGCATACAGCTTGCTTCTCAGACCTTCCGAAGTAATCGGACGGGAAATCACATAGCCTTTTTCCAAATACGGCATCACCGTCCAATAAGGCAGGGCGGCAATACCGCGGCGGCTGGCCACCAGCTGGATGATGGCGATGGTCAGCTCGCTGTGGCGGCGCGGCGGGTTGATGCCGCGCGGCAGCAGCACTTTTTTCAGCAAGTCGAGCATATCGTCGGGCACGGGATAGGTAATCAGCGTTTCATCGGTAAAATCTTCCGCCGCCCATACCGATTTGGCCGCCAGCGGGTGGTCTTGGGCGCAGATGCCGACCATTTCGTAGGAAAACAGGGGGAAGTAGGTAATGCCCGGCTGCGGCTCGGCTTCGGAAACGATGGCAACGTCGGCGCGGTGTTGCAGCAGCAGGCCGACCGGATCGACGTGGAAGCCCGATACGATGTCCAGCTCCACCTGCGGCCACAGCGGGCGGAATTCGCCCATGGCGGGCATCAGCCAGTCGAAGCAGGTATGGCATTCCACCGCCAGCCGCAATTCGCCCGCTTCGCCCTCGAGAATCTGCGCCAAATCGCGTTCCGCCGTTGCCACCTGCGGCAGCAAATCGTGCGCCAGCTGCAAGAGTCGCGTGCCGGCGGGCGTGAAGCGCAGGGGCGAGGATTTGCGCTCGAAAAGCGGCGCATCGTAATACGTTTCCAGCGCGCGGATTTGGTGCGACAGCGCCGATTGCGTGAGAAACACGCGCTTGGCGGCCAGCGACACGCTGCCGGTTTCTTCCAAAGCCAGCAGGGTTTTGAGGTGTCGTAATTCGATAATAGAATCCATGAATGCAGTCTTTCAGACGGCCTGAAGAGGCCGGAATGTGCGGATATTAAAATAATTCATGTTGCTATGCAAATGTTTAATACGGCGCGGGGCAAAAGCGGCAGATGGTTCATGAATTTTATGTTGTATGCGTTCGGCCGTCTGAAAAAGCCGTCTGAAATCCGCAGGCAGCGGGGCAGGGCGGCGGGTATGCTGCCGAAAACTTACCCCGCCGCCGCATTTCGGCATAAAATACGCGCCTGAATTTCAAGCATAATCATTTGGAGGAACACACCATGACAACCCGTCAGGAAATTTTAGCCTGGTGCGATGCCACGCTGCAAACCGCCGCCTATAAAGATTACGCGCCCAACGGCCTGCAGGTTGAGGGTAAGGAAAACGTGGCGAAAATCGCGACTTCGGTAACCGCCAGCAAGGCGGCTGTTGATTTTGCCGCCGCCGAGCAGGCCGATTTGCTGCTGGTGCACCACGGTATGTTTTGGAAAAGCGAGCCGCTGACCATTACCGGTTGGAAAAAAGCCAGAATCGAAGCTCTGTTGCGCCATCAAATCAATATGGCCGGCTACCACCTGCCGCTCGACGGTCATGCCGAGCTGGGCAACAACGCGCAGCTGGCCATGCGGTTGGGCTGGATAACCGAAGCGCGTTTCGGCGAGCAAAACCTGCTCAATATCGGCCGCCCCGAAAAAGTGCAGACGCTGGCGCAGTTTGCAGACGGCATCGAAGCCGCTTTGGCACGCAAGCCTGTGGTGGTGGGCGATTTATCGAAAGAAATTAAAAAAGTGGCCTGGTGTACCGGCGGTGCGCAAGGCTTTTTCCAAGAGGCCATTGATGCCGGTGCCGATGTGTATGTCACGGGCGAAATCTCCGAGGCGCAATACCATCTGGCCAATGAAACCGGCGTGGCCTTTGTCAGCGCCGGGCATCACGCCACCGAGCGTTACGGCGTACGCGCCCTCGGCGACGCGCTGGCGCAGCATTTCGGCGTGGCAGTGTGTCATTTTGATGAAAACAATCCGGCCTGAGCGCGGCAAGGCCGTCTGAAAACAGCATCATGTGCTTTTTTCAGACGGCAGCGGTGCAAAGAATATTGAGAAATATCACAAAAACTTTACCTTATTTTAAATAATGCTTTGAGTATCAGCGCAAACTAGGTAGAATTACACTGTTTAATGGCTCGGTATTCCCAACATTAGGACGACTGAATATATGGATAATCAAGAAATCAACAACGGCCGCCGCCGTTTTCTGACGCTGGCTACCTGCGGCGCGGGCGGCGTGGCGGCCTTGGGCGTAGCAACGCCTTTCGTGGCCAGCTTTTTCCCGTCGGAAAAAGCCAAAGCCGCCGGTGCTGCCGTCGAAGTCGACGTCAGCAAAATCGAGGCAGGCCAGCTGCTGACCGCAGAGTGGCAGGGTAAACCCATTTTCGTACTCAACCGTACCGAACAACAGCTGAAAGACTTGAAAACGCTGGATGACGCAGTAGCCGATCCGACTTCCCAAGCCGACCAGCAGCCTGCCTACGCGCAAAACGAAAACCGTTCGATTAAGCCGAATATTTTCGTGGCAATCGGTATCTGTACCCACTTGGGCTGCTCGCCGACCTACCGTCCCGACGTTGCTGCGGCAGATTTGGGCGCGGACTGGAAAGGCGGCTTCTTCTGCCCATGCCACGGTTCGAAATTCGACATCGCCGGCCGCGTGTACAAAGGTGTTCCCGCACCGACCAACCTGGTCGTACCGCCTTATAAATATCTGAGCGATACCGTTGTACTGGTAGGCGAAGACTAATAATAAGGAAATGAACTATGGCAAACCAAACCAATAACAAAGCAAAAGCATTGTTAGGCTGGGTGGACGACCGTTTCCCCCTGTCTAAAATGTGGAAAGAACACCTGAGCGAGTACTACGCGCCGAAAAACTTCAACTTCTGGTATTTCTTCGGCTCACTGGCCTTGCTGGTGCTGGTGATTCAAATTGTCAGCGGCATTTTCCTGACCATGAACTACAAGCCGGACGGCAATCTGAACGCCTACCACCTGCCTGCCGCATTTACCGCGGTAGAATACATCATGCGCGACGTGTCCGGCGGCTGGATTATCCGCTACATGCACTCTACCGGCGCATCCTTCTTCTTTATCGTCGTTTACCTGCATATGTTCCGCGGCTTGGTGTACGGTTCGTACAAAAAACCGCGCGAGTTGGTGTGGGTGTTCGGCTCGCTGATTTTCCTGGCATTGATGGCCGAAGCCTTTATGGGCTACCTGCTGCCGTGGGGTCAGATGTCGTTCTGGGGCGCGCAGGTGATTATCAACCTATTTGCCGCCATTCCGGTTATCGGCCCGGATTTGTCCACTTGGATTCGCGGTGACTTCAACGTATCCGACGCCACTCTCAACCGCTTCTTCGCCCTGCACGTCATTGCCGTGCCGCTGGTATTGATCGGCCTGATTGTGGCGCACATCATCGCCCTGCACGAAGTCGGTTCCAACAACCCCGACGGCGTGGAAATCAAAAAACTGAAAGACGAAAACGGCGTACCGCTGGACGGCATCCCGTTCCACCCGTACTACACCGTAAAAGACATCTTGGGC
The DNA here is from genome assembly GCF_001592185.1 of Bergeriella denitrificans NBRC 102155. Classification (GTDB taxonomy): domain Bacteria; phylum Pseudomonadota; class Gammaproteobacteria; order Burkholderiales; family Neisseriaceae; genus Neisseria; species Neisseria denitrificans. The sequence goes on along the minus strand of NZ_BCWL01000020.1, from coordinate 9,248 downwards.
GTTGTCGTATTCCTGATTGTCTTCTGCGCCGTGATGTTCTTCGCGCCCGAAGGCGGCGGCTACTTCCTCGAAGCGCCTAACTTCGACGCGGCCAACCCGCTGAAAACACCCGCGCACATCGCTCCGGTATGGTACTTCACACCGTTCTACGCCATCTTGCGCGCCGTACCTTCATTCCTGGGTACGCAGGTTTGGGGTGTAATCGCCATGGGTGCGGCGGTCGTATTGATTGCCCTGCTGCCTTGGCTGGATCGCGGCGAAGTGAAATCCATCCGTTATCGCGGCCCGATTTTCAAAACCGCCATCGTATTGTTCGTCATCTCCTTCATCGGCTTGGGTATCTTGGGCGCACTGGTTGCGACCGACACCCGCACCTTGGTGGCGCGCATCCTGACCGTCATTTACTTCGCCTTCTTCCTCGGTATGCCGTTCTATACCAAGCTGGACAGCAACAAACCTGTTCCTGAGCGCGTAACCATGAGCACCGCGAAACAAAAAATCATGTTCTTTGTTTACGTTGCCATTACCGTGGTCGGCTCTTACCTGTTTGCAACCAATATCTGATGAGGGCGGCGAAAATGAAACAAACTTTGAAAAACTGGTTTGCTGCCTTATTGCTGGCAGTACCGATGGGAGCGGCTGTTGCCGCAGGCGGTCACGCAAATTACGAGAAAGTCGATATCGATTTGCGCGATCAAGTGAGCCTGCAGCGCGGCGCGCAGATTTTCACAAACTACTGCCTGTCTTGCCACTCCGCTACCGGCATGCGCTTCAACCGCTTGAAAGACATCGGCCTGACCGATGACGAAATCAAAGCGAACATGATGTTTACTACCGACAATGTGGGCGACGTCATGCTGGCGGCGATGAATCCGAAAGACGGCGAAAAATGGTTTGGCGCAGCGCCTCCGGATCTGACCCTGATTGCCCGTTCTCGCGGTGCGGATTACCTGTACGCCTATATGCGCGGCTTCTATAAAGATCCGACCCGTCCGAACGGCTGGAACAACGTGGTATTCGATAAAGTCGGTATGCCGCACCCGCTGTGGGAGCAACAAGGCGTGAAAGCCGTTGAGCTCGACAGCAAAGGCCAGCCGGTATGGGTGGAAAACGAGCACGGCGTGAAAGAGCCTAAGCTCTACTGGGAGTCCACCGGCCTGCACAGCCGCCGCCTGCCGAACGGTAAAGTCATCGATAAAGAATACGATGCTTACGCACGCGACTTGGTGAACTTCCTGGTGTACATGGGCGAACCGGCCCAGCTGCAACGCCACCGCGTAGGTTATGTCGTGATGATTTTCCTGCTGGCTGTGATGTTGCCTTTGGCATACTTCCTGAAAAAAGAATTCTGGAAAGACGTACACTAAGTCGTTTCCGATATTCATGCAAAAGGGCAAACCTGTATGGGTTTGCCCTTTTTTTTGTATGGGTTTCGTTTGCGGGTTTGATCGCTGAATATAGCCAAATTTCCAAGAGGCCGTAATGCGTAGTAACGAGTAGGCTGGGCTGAAGTCCAGCCTACGCATTACTCATTTGTGAATGATAAGGGGAGGTATGAATTTGGTCGGGCTAGACCGGATTTCAGACGGCCTTATCGAAGCAATTCATGCTCCGGTCATCTGCATCAATCCATCAAGCAAACGATAAACAGATGTTTCTCATCCTTCTATATTCCCTTAATAAATAATACCTTACATCGAATTTCTGGATTTTAAACCCGCAATCGGCTATAATTCTGCCATTAAATTTCTATATGATAAGGCCGTCTGAAAAACGGCCTGCAGGAGTAAAGCATTATGATGACCTTGTATTCGGGCATTACCTGCCCCTTCAGCCAGCGCTGCCGTTTCGTGCTGTACGAAAAAGGCATGGACTTTGAAATCAAAGACGTCGATATTTTCAACAAGCCCGAAGATTTGGCGGTGATGAACCCGTATAACCAAGTGCCGGTGCTGGTGGAGCGCGATTTGGTGCTGCACGAATCCAATATCATCAACGAATACATCGACGAGCGTTTCCCGCATCCGCAGCTGATGCCGGGCGATCCCGTGATGCGTGGTCGCGGCCGCCTGGTGCTGCACCGCATGGAAAAAGAGCTGTTCAGCCTGGTGCAGGTGCTGGAAAATCCCGAATCCACCAATAAAGAACAAGCCAAAGCGCGCGAAGCCATCGGCAACGGCCTGACCCTGCTTGCGCCTGCGTTTGCAAAAAACAAATACATCTTGGGCGACGATTTCTCCATGATTGATGTGGCGCTGGCGCCGCTGCTGTGGCGTTTGGACTATTACGACATCAAGCTCGGCAAAAGCGCCGCGCCCCTGTTGAAATACGCCGAACGCATCTTCCAGCGCGAAGCCTTTATCGAAGCGCTCACGCCTGCCGAAAAAGCCATGCGCCGTTAAGCGGGAGATAAGATGACTTCTACCAAGCCCTACCTGCTGCGCGCCTTATACGAATGGTGTCTGGATAATAACCAAACGCCGTATATCGCTGTATGGGTCAACGAGCATACGCGCGTGCCCGCGCAATATGTGCGCGACAACGAAATCGTATTGAATATCGGCCCCGTAGCCAGCCACAACCTGACCATAGACAACGATTGGGTGAGCTTTTCAGCGCGTTTTAGCGGTGTGTCGCACGATATTTGGATTCCGGTCGGACATGTTGCCAGCATTTTCGGACGCGAAAGCAGCCAGGGCATGGGTTTCGAGGTCGAGCCTTACGCGCCTGAGACGGCGGAGAAAGCGGAAGCGTCTGAGAAAACCATCGAGCCTGAAGCCGAAGCAGAAGTTGCGAAAGCAGATGAGAGTAAATCGTCTGACAAGCCCAAACCGAAAAAAGGTTTGAAATTGGTGAAATAAATCATGGTTGGCGCAATGAAGCTCTGTTTCAATATCTGTTTGTCAGTTTCATTATCTGAAACGGGTATTTCATTGTTTCACGTGCTGATTTGCACATCAAAGCCGTCTGAAAATCGGTATTTTCAGACGGCTTTTCCATGCCGGCAGGCAGGCGGTGAACGGCATGGATTTATTTGTTAAAAATCCTTTACAATAAAACAATGGCGCAGATTGCCGCAGCCCTTTAAAATAGCGACTTTACGCAGAATTTTTGGGGCGGAAGCTATGATGAAAAATCGGGTAACCAATATTCACTTTGTCGGCATCGGCGGCTCGGGTATGAGCGGTATTGCCGAAGTGTTGCACAATTTGGGCTTCAAGGTTTCCGGCTCCGACCAGGCTAAAAGCGCGGTGACTGAGCATCTGAGCAGCTTGGGTATTCAAGTTTACCCCGGCCATACCGCCGAGCATGTCAACGGCGCGGATGTGGTGGTGACTTCCACCGCCGTGCAAAAAGACAACCCTGAAGTGGTGGCAGCGCTGGAGCAGCAGATTCCGGTGATTCCGCGCGCGCTGATGCTGGCCGAACTGATGCGCTTCCGCGACGGTATCGCCATTGCCGGTACGCACGGCAAAACCACCACCACCAGCCTGACCGCTTCCATCTTGGGCGCGGCGGGCTTGGATCCGACGTTTGTGATTGGCGGCAAGCTGAATGCGGCCGGCACCAATGCGCGTTTGGGCAAGGGCGAATACATCGTGGCCGAGGCCGACGAATCCGATGCTTCTTTCCTGCATCTGACCCCGATTATGTCGGTCGTGACCAATATCGACGAAGACCACATGGATACCTACGGCCACAGCGTTGATAAGCTGCATCAGGCCTTTATCGATTTTATCCACCGTATGCCGTTTTACGGCAAAGCGTTTTTGTGCATCGACAGCGAACACGTGCGCGCCATTCTGCCCAAAGTGAGCAAACCTTACGCCACTTACGGCCTGGACGACAGCGCCGATGTGTATGCAACCGATATTGAAAACATCGGCGCGCAAATGAAATTTACCGTACACGTCAACATGAAAGGCTCGGCGCAAGAGCCGTTTGACGTGGTGCTGAATATGCCCGGCCGTCATAATGTGCTTAACGCACTGGCTGCCATCAGCGTGGCCTTGGAAGTCGGTGCATCGGTTGAAGCCATCCAGCAAGGCTTGCTGGGCTTCGAGGGCGTCGGCCGCCGCTTCCAGAAATACGGCGACATCGCGCTGCCCAACGGCGGCACGGCGCTGGTGGTGGACGATTACGGCCATCACCCCGTGGAAATGGCTGCTACCTTGTCGGCCGCACGCGGTGCGTACCCTGAAAAACGCCTGGTGTTGGCTTTCCAGCCGCACCGCTATACCCGCACCCGCGATTTGTTTGAAGACTTTACCAAAGTGCTTAATACTGTGGATGCGTTGGTGCTGACCGAAGTGTATGCCGCCGGCGAAACGCCGATTGCCGAAGCCGACAGCCGCGCTTTGGCACGCAGCATCCGCGCCTACGGCAAAGTCGAGCCGCTGTATTGCGCCGATGTCAACGAATTGCCGCAAATGCTGCTGGATATCCTGCGCGACGGCGATGTGCTGCTGAATATGGGTGCAGGCAGCATCAACCGCGTGCCGCAGGCTTTGGTAGACTTGGCACGCGGATAATGCCGGTTTTCAGACGGCCTGCGCCCGCAATGCCGTCTGAAAATATACTGAATAACAAACCAAGCGGGCAAACATAACGATAACAACAGCAGTATGGTCGGATGAATGCAGAATGAAGCTGGGCGCAGTAAGGCCGTATCATTCTGTATCAAAAGACTAAAACAGAAAGATTGTATGCAAGATTTTGGCAAGGTTGCCGTTTTGGCGGGCGGATTTTCCAGCGAGCGCGAAGTGTCGCTCGTCAGCGGCACAGCGATTGTGGCCGCATTACGCAGCAAAGGCATTGACGCGCATCCGTTCGACCCCAAAGAAACCCCGTTGGCCGAATTGAAAACACAAGGTTTTCAGACGGCATTCAATATCCTGCACGGCACTTACGGCGAAGACGGCGCAGTGCAGGGCGCTTTGGAACTTTTGGGCATACCTTATACCGGTAGCGGCGTGGCCGCATCCGCCATCGGCATGGACAAATACCGCTGCAAGCTGATTTGGCAGGCGCTGGGTCTGCCCGTGCCCGAGTTTGCCGTATTGCATGACGACAGCGATTTCGACGCGGTCGAGAAAAAACTCGGCCTGCCGATGTTTGTGAAACCCGCAGCCGAAGGCAGCAGCGTCGGCGTGGTTAAAGTCAAAGAAGCAGGCCGTCTGAAAAGCGTGTATGAAGAGCTGAAACACCTGCAGGGCGAAATCATCGCTGAGCGCTTTATCGGCGGCGGCGAATACTCCTGCCCCGTATTGGGCGGCCGCGGCCTGCCGAGCATCCGCATTATTCCGGCCACCGAGTTTTACGATTACGCGGCCAAATACGAGCGCGACGATACCGTGTATCAATGCCCTTCGGATTTGAGCAGCGAAGACGAAGCGCTGATGCGTGCATTGGCCGTACGCGGCGCGCAGGCCGTCGGCGCGCAGGGCTGCCTGCGGGTGGACTTTCTGAAAGATACCGACGGCAAGCTGTATCTTTTGGAAATCAATACCCTGCCGGGTATGACCGATCACAGTTTGGTACCGAAATCCGCCGCCCAAGAAGGCGTGGATTTTGCCGATTTATGTATTGAGATTTTGAAAACTGCTCATGTGGGATGATGCGAGTGCGATGGGTCGGCTGACCCGCTGGCTGATGGTGCTGATGCTGTTGATGCTGATCGGCACGGGCTTGGCGTGGGCGTACAATTCCAGCCGCTTCCCCGTCAAGCAGGTCGAAATACAGGGTAAGCTGCATTACACCGATGCCAAAGAGCTGCAGGAAATCGCCAAGCAGTATATGCGCGGCAATATTTTCCGTGCCGATGTCAACGGCGCGGGCAAAGCCTTTCAGCAGCTGCCGTGGATAGATTCGGTATTGGTGCGCCGCCGCCTGCCCGATACCGTCGAAATCATCCTGGAAGAGCGTGTGCCGCTGGCGCGCTGGCAGGCAGGCGGGCTGGTGGACAGCAAAGGCAATGTGTTTGACGCCGACATAGAAGAAAAACTGCCCCTGTTTGAAGGGCAGCCGAATACCGGCAGAGACATGGCCAAGCATTACCGCGATTTTATCGACATCCTGCAGCCGAGCGGCCTGAAAATCGAAAAATTAATCTACACCCCGCGCTCCGCCTGGCAGGTGATTTTAGACAACGGCATCACCGTCCGATTGGGCAGGGAAAACGAAATCAAGCGTCTGCAGCATTTTGCCGGCGCCTGGCCGGGCTTGCTGGCGCAGCACGGCAGCCGCCTGGCCTACGTCGATATGCGCTATAAAGACGGATTTTCCGTGCGCTACAAAGACGCCGCCGGCAGCAGAAACGAATAGCCCCGTCCGCCGCATCCGGCAGGGCGGCAGGCAGACAGACAACATCATCAAAATGAATGGGAATTTATGGAACAAGGCAAATACATCAGTGCGTTAGACATCGGCACATCCAAAGTAATCGCGCTTATCGGCGAAGTACAGGAAGACAATGAAATCCACATCGTCGGCCTGGGGCAAGCACCGTCGCGCGGTTTGAAAGCCGGCATGGTGACCAATATCGACGCCACCGCGCAGGCCATCCAGCAGGCGGTGCACGAAGCCGAATTGATGGCCGATACCAAAATTACCCAAGTCACCACCGGCATCGCGGGCAACCACATCCGCAGCTTCAATTCGCACGGCGTGGTGAAAATCAAAAACGGCGAAGTCACCCAAGCCGATATCGACCGCACCATCGAAAGCGCCAAAGAAATGGTGAACATTCCTTTGGATCACAACATCCTGCATACCGTGGTGCAAGAATACATCATCGACAACCAGCCCGGCGTGAAAGAACCCATCGGCATGAGCGGTGTGCGCCTGGAAACGCGCGTGCACATCATTACCGGCGCCAACACCGCCCTGCAGAATATTCAAAAATGCATCCAGCGCTGCGGCCTGCAGATGGACCAAATCATGCTCCAGCCCTTGGCCAGCGGCCAATCGGTGCTGACCGAAGACGAAAAAGATTTGGGCGTCTGCCTGATTGACATCGGCGGCGGCACAACCGACATCGCCGTGTACACCAACGGCGCCATCCGCCATACCGCCGTAATTCCCGTAGCGGGCGACTTGATTACCAAAGACTTGGCACAAGCCCTGCGTACCCCGCAAAGCGCGGCCGAATCCATCAAAATCCACTTCGGTGCCGCCGTACCGACATTGGACGATGCCGACGAAATGGTCGAAGTACCCAGCGTCGGCGACCGTAACCCGCGCCAAGTATCGCGCAGCGTGCTCGCCAGCGTGATTGGCCCGCGCGTAGAAGAAATTTTGGAATTGACCCTGAACGAGCTGCGCCGCGCAGGCTACCCTGAAGAAATGCTGATTTCCGGTGTGGTGCTGACCGGCGGCGCATCTATGCTCAACGGCATCGTCGAGCTGACCGAAGACGTGTTCAACCTGCCCGCCCGCATCGGCGTGCCGCAGGAAATGGGCGGCGTATCCGAGCGCATCCGCAACCCGCGCTACGCCACCGCCATCGGCCTGCTGGAAGCCGCGCGCGGCGAAGAAGACGGCAGCCCCGTCAGCGGCGCGGTAATGGTCGGCAGCGAAGGCGAAAAAGCCGGCCTGTGGGCGCGTTTCCAAAAATGGCTGCGCGACAATTTCTAACAGCCCGGCGCAAACTGTCTGATTTTTACCAAAACAGGCCGTCTGAAAAGCGGCCGCGGCCCGATAGCCATGAAGTATTTTGCCAGCGCGCAGATACTTCTTATATAATGCAAAAGATTATTGAATGATTAAACCGTCCTCAAACAGAGCGCGGAGGAGCATACGAATGGATTTTGTTTACGATGTAGCCGAATCAGTGACCGGCCCGGTGGTGATTAAAGTAATCGGTTTGGGCGGCGGTGGCTGTAACGCCATCAACAATATGGTGGAAAACACCATTCAGGGCGTGGATTTGATCAGTGCCAATACCGATGCCCAATCTCTGGGTCAAAACAAAGCGGCCAAGCGCATCCAGCTGGGTACCAACCTCACCAAAGGCTTGGGCGCGGGTGCTAACCCCGAAATCGGCCGCGCCGCCGCTCAGGAAGAGCGCGAAGTCATTGAAGACGCCATCCGCGGCGCCAACCTGCTGTTCATCACCACCGGTATGGGCGGCGGTACAGGTACCGGCTCCGCGCCTGTTGTGGCCGAAATCGCCAAAGAAATGGGCATCCTGACCGTAGCCGTTGTCAGCCGTCCGTTCAGCCTGGAAGGCGGCAAGCGCCTGCGCGTGGCCGTAGAAGGCTTGGAGCAGCTCAAAGAAAATGTCGATTCCCTGATTATCATCCCCAACGACAAACTGTTTGACGTATTGGGCGAAGATGCCAATATGCGCGATGTATTCCGCATGGCCGACACCGTATTGCGCGATGCCGTAGCCGGTATTTCCGAAGTCGTGACCCGCCCGGGCTTTATGAACTTGGACTTCGCCGACGTGAAAAACGTCATGGGCATCAAAGGCATGGCCATGATGGGCTCAGGCTTCGCACAAGGCATCGACCGCGCGCGCCTGGCTACCGAGCAAGCCATTTCCAGCCCGTTCCTGGACGACGTAACCCTCGACGGCGCACGCGGCATTCTGGTGAATATCACCACCGCTCCGGGCTGCCTGAAAATGTCCGAATACCGCGAAATCATGAAAGCCGTCAATGCCAATGCCCACCCTGATGCAGAATGCAAAGTCGGCACGGCGGAAGACGACAGCATGAGCGAAGACGCCATCCGCGTCACCATCATCGCCACCGGCCTGAAAGAAAACGGCAGCACATTGGGTGCCGCCCGCGCTGCCCAACCGGCCCGCGAAGACATCGGCCAGCCCGCCCAATCCGGCAATATGGACGGCTTGGTACGCTCAGGTCGCGGCACACGCGGTATGAACCTGACGGCCGCCGATTTCAGCAATCAGTCTGTTTTGGATGATTTTGAAATCCCGGCCATCCTGCGCCGCCAGCAAAAAACCGAGCAATAAGATTGCGATACGCAAAAGCCCGCTTTAAGCGGGCTTTTTTATCGGGTAATTTGAGTTTGGGATACAAAACATCTCAGGGGAGATATATAGTCGAAGAAATTAATTTCTGCTACGGCGGTGCTGTGCCTTGTCGTACTATCTGTACTGTCTGCGGCTTCGCTGCCTTGACCCATTCTTATTTTATTCAACTATTTTTTTCAACAATATATGAATTTTCATAGACAGAAAATCACGAGATTTTCGTCATTCCCGCGCAGGCGGGAAT
>NZ_BCWL01000019.1 GCF_001592185.1 Bergeriella denitrificans NBRC 102155 | reverse complement strand
TCGGCTAAAATGAGAATGAAGCAAGGCTGTATCATTCTCCTTCAAATAACCATTATTTGCGCGTCAGCAACACGCCACTCTCGATATGGTGGGTAAACGGAAATTGGTCGAAGAGCGCAAAACGCGCCACCCGATGCGTGGCCGAAAGCGTTTCCAAATTCGCCCGCAACGTTTCCGGATTGCAGGAAACGTACAAGACATAATCAAACTGCGCCACCAGCTTCAGCGTTTCCGTATCCACGCCCGCACGCGGCGGATCGACGAAAATCGTCGAAAAGCGGTAATCCGCCAGCGCGATGCCCTGCTCTTCCAAGCGGCGGAAGGCGCGGTTTTGCGTATAAGCCTCGGTAAATTCCTCTGCCGATAAGCGCGCGATTTTGACGTTCCGGCTGTTATTGGCCTCAATATTCCACAGCGCCGCCGCCACTGAAGTTTTCGATACTTCCGTAGCCAGCACTTTATCGAAACAGCGTGCCAGCGGCAAAGTGAAATTACCGTTGCCGCAATACAGCTCCAGCATATCGCCGCCCAAGCCCTCAGCCGCATCACATGCCCATGCCAGCATTTTTTCGCACACATAGGCATTCGGCTGCGTAAATCCGCCTTCGATTTGGCGGTAGCGGAACGGTGCGCCGCCCACATGCAGCGTTTCCGTCACAAAATCCTGCGCCAATACCACTTTCTGCCCGCGGCTGCGGCCGATAATGAAAATGCCCAGCTCCGCCTGCAAAGCACGCGCCGCCGCTTCCCATTCGGCATCCAGCTTTTTATGGTAAATCATCGTCACCAGCATCTCGCCGCTGAGCGTGGACAAAAATTCCACCGCATACCAGCGGTTTTTCAGCACGCTGTTTCTGCCCGCCGCTTCAATCAGGCGCGGCATCAGCGCGTTGACCAACGTATGCGCCGCCGCAAATTGGTCGCAGCGCACCAAAGTTGCGCCGCTGGCCTTCTGCCCGCGCTCGAACATGGCATAAAAAATCTCATCGCCCTCATGCCATACGCGAAACTCCGCGCGCATACGGTAATGCGATTCGGGCGATTCAAACACTTCCAGCTCCGGCATGTCCATGCCTTGAAACAGATGGTGCAGATAATGGATTTTGTCGTTTAATTGCTGTCGGTAGGCAGTCATGGCACATCTCGGAAACAAATCAGGCGTGATTATATAGTGAACCAAAATAAAAAAGCCAACGCTTGTACAAAACCCGCTTTTTTGATTAGGATACCCCCTATTTCCATGTTGCCCGTAAAGCGCGGTCTGCCTTATCAGCCGACACCATGCCCGTAAAACAAACCGCAATATGCGTCAGCCGTCTGAAAATATCGGCAAAACGCAGGTTTTTCAGACGGCCTTTGTCATTCCCGCAAGGTTTTCAGTTACAATACGCCCTGCAACCATTTATCCGAAGAAGCCGCATGAGAGAACACAAAGCCCGTAAGCGTTTCGGGCAGAATTTTTTACAGGACACGCGCATCATCGGCGATATTGTCCACGCCGTGCGCCCGCAGCCCGAAGATACCGTTATCGAAATCGGCCCGGGTCTGGCGGCGATTACCGAGCCGCTGGCGAAAAAGCTCAACCGGCTGCATGTGTGCGAAATCGACCGCGATATTGTCAAGCGTTTGAAAACGCTGCCGTTTGCCGATAAATTGGTGATACACGAAGGCGACGTGCTGCAATTCGATTTCCAAAGCATTCCCGGTAAGAAAAAAATCGTCGGCAACCTGCCCTACAATATTTCCACGCCGCTTTTGTTCCGCCTGAGCGAAGTGGCAGACGATGTCGTCGATATGCATTTTATGCTGCAAAAAGAAGTAGTCGAGCGCATGGTGGCCGAGCCGAAAACCAACGATTACGGCCGCCTCGGCGTGATGCTACAATACTTTTTCGATATGGAAATGCTGATTGAAGTGCCGCCCGAATCGTTCGACCCCGCGCCGAAAGTCGATTCCGCCGTGGTCCGCATGATTCCGGTGAAACACCGCATCGGCGAAGCTGCAGATTTTGAGCATTTTGCCAAACTGGTCAAAGCCGCCTTCCACCAGCGCCGCAAAACCATACGCAATAATCTGAAAGACATCGCCGGCGACGACGATTTACAGGCCGTCGGCATCAACCCGCAAGACCGCGCCGAGCATATCGCGCCGGATTTATATGTCAAACTGAGCAATTACCTGGTGCAAAAGGCCGTCTGAAAACAGTGATTGATTATGATTAAATTCAAAAACGTACATAAACATTTCAAAGACCTGCACGTCATCAACGGCGTGAATCTGGAAATCAAAAAAGGCGAAGTGGTGGTGGTATGCGGCCCGTCGGGCAGCGGCAAATCCACGCTGATCCGCACGGTCAACCAGCTCGAAACCATCGAAAGCGGCGAAATCTGGGTGGACGGCATCAATGTGGCCGACCCGAAAACCGATTTGAACCGGGTGCGCGAAGAAGTCGGCTTTGTCTTCCAAAGCTTCAATCTCTACCCGCACCTGACTGTATTGGAAAACATCATCCTCTCGCCGATGAAAGTAAAAAAGCAAAGCCGCGAGCAGGCCGAAGCCAAAGCGATGGAATTATTGGAGCGCGTCGGCCTGGCACACAAAAAAGACGCGCTGCCGAGCCAGCTTTCCGGCGGCCAACAGCAGCGCGTCGCCATCGCACGCGGTCTGGCCATGGAGCCGCGCGTGATGCTGTTTGACGAGCCGACTTCCGCGCTCGACCCGGAAATGGTCGGAGAAGTATTGAAAGTGATGAAAGACTTGGCCGAAAGCGGCATGACCATGATGTGCGTGACCCACGAAATGGGCTTTGCCCGCGAAGTGGCCGACCGCGTGATTTTCGTCGATCACGGCCAGATTATCGAAGAAGCCGCGCCGGAAGCCTTTTTCACCAATCCGAAACACGAGCGCGCCAAGCAGTTTCTGCAGCAAGTGATGACGCACTAACCGCTTAGCCTATGTAGGCCGTCTGAAAACACACGCTTTTTCAGACGGCATGCCCCAAAAGGAACACCATGTATTTCGTTGACCGTACCGCCGTGGTATTGAAACCCACCGCCCGCTTTTTGGCCTGGCTGAAAAGCGCCGATGAGAATATGCCCGATTTGACTGTGGAGCAATTACGCACCAACTGCTCCGTGTTTCTCGTGCCCGAATTCGACGAGCCGGAAGCCGTCGTGTCTTATTTCGATGAACGCTACCAACAGATTTTCGAAGCCGAGCTGGCAGGCTGGGACATTGACCGCGCCAAATGGCCGCAAGACATGAGCCTGAAAGCGTTTTGGGAATTTTTCGACATCGAAATCCACGATATGGTGCTGGATATGGAAGATGCCGATTTAAACGTATCGCCCGTGTTCGACAATATGATGTAAACCATGCCCGCGCCCGCTTTTCATACGGCCTTACGCCCCTCGCGCACGATGAAATCGGCCGCGTTGGCGCTGCATCTTGCCGCCGCTGCCATCTGCTTGGTGTATTTTTACGGCTGGATGATGTGGGCGGGCTTAGCGGGCTTGGCATTCAGCCTGATACACGCTTGGCGCGTCATTCATCTGCAATACCCAAACGCGATACGGAAAATCGTGATTAACCCGCAGCAGCGCGCCGCCGTGTTTATCGGGCAACCGCCGGCCGCATTTGAAGCCGTATTGCTCGGCTCCACAGTCATCAGCCGCCACGCCCTGTTTCTACATTGGGACACCGGCAGCCGCAAAATTCGGCAGGCCGTGTTGCCCGATATGACCGACCGTGACAGCTACCGCCGCCTGCGCGTGTGGGCGCGGTGGTGTCAAGGCAAAGACAATGAAACGCCGAAGCCGTCTGAAAAAGACCCTGTTGTGTAAATGAACGCAAGCTGCGGTTTAATGATGCGCCCATGCCGCCATATACTAAGTAAGCGTTCGGCACACAAAGCGCGGCCATGCCGTTTTGCCCACTCTACGAAACAGCCCCCCGTCTGCAAACGATTATGAAAACACTCCAAGACTGGCTCTCCCATTTAGAAACCGCCCACAGCGCCGGCCCGATCGATATGGGCTTGGCGCGCGTCGGCGAAGTCAAAGCGCGTATGGGGCTGCAGCCGCAATGCCCCGTGATTGTGGTGGCCGGCACCAACGGCAAAGGCTCGGTCTGCGCCTACCTGTCGCGCATCTACGCCCAGGCCGGTTTCAAAGTCGGCACGCTGACCAGCCCGCATCTGCTGCGCTTCAACGAGCGCATCGCCATCAATACGCAGCCGGTGTCCGATGAGATGATTGTCGGCGCATTCGAGCGCATCGAAGCCGCACGCGGCGACATCTCGCTGACTTATTTTGAATTCAACACCCTGGCCGCCGTGGATATTTTCATGCGCGAACAGGTCGATGTGATGGTCTTGGAAGTCGGCCTCGGCGGGCGGCTGGATGCCGTCAACATCTTCGATGCCGATTGCGCCGTCGTCACCAGCATCGACTTGGACCACGAAGCCTTTTTGGGCGATACCGTCGAAAAAATCGCCTTTGAAAAAGCCGGCGTTTTCCGCAGCGGCAAACCCGCCGTCTGCGGCCAAAACCCGCCGCCGCAATCGCTGCAGCAGCACGCCGAAGCCATCGGCGCCGATTTGCTGCTGATTAAGCGCGATTTCGATTACGCCCCGCTGGAAAACGTACAGTGGCGCTACCGCTACCACCCGCAACATTCAGACGGCATCACGCGCAACCGCAACGCCCTGCCCGTGCCTGCCCTGCGCGGTGCTTACCAAATGGGCAACGCCGCCTGCGCGCTCACGGTCTTGGAAACCCTGCACGACCGGCTGCCCGTCGATCTCGGCGCGGTCAAACGCGGCTTGGTGATGGTGGAAAACCCCGGCCGCTTCCAAGTATTGCCCGGCCGGCCGCTGACCGTACTCGACGTCGGCCACAACCCCCACGCCGCCCGCGCCCTGCGCCGCAGCCTGATTAATCTCGCGTTCGCACAAAACCGTACCGCCGTCTTCAGCATGCTGGCCGACAAAGACATCGACGGCGTGTTGGACACCGTCAAAGATCAGTTCGACGAATGGTTTACCGCCCCGCTCGACGTACCGCGCGGCATGAGCGCCGACGCCCTGCAGCAGAAACTGGCCGCACACGGCATCGACAATGTCCGCAGCTTCGGGAATATCGGCGAAGCCTACCGTGCGGCTTTGGCGAAAGCGGGCGAAAATGATAGAATTGTCGTATTCGGCTCGTTCCACACGGTTGCCGAAGCCATGTCGGTATTGCCATAGCAGCAGCGGCACATTCCTGCCGGAGGGGCAGCCGCCCGCCGGTGTCGAATTTCACAGATACGCATAGGAATCCCATATGTCCGATCATAAACAAACAGAAGTGCTGACCGGCTACGAACAGCTCAAACGCCGCAACCGCCGCCGCTTGGTCACGGCTTCCGGTTTGGTCTTGGTATCCGGCATCATGCTGGCCGTTTCGCTCGGCTCCTGCAGCAGCAATGAAAAAACCGCGCCGGCCGCCGCCGAGCAGGAAGCCGCACCCGCACCGGCCGCTGCTTCCGCCGCGTCTGCCGAGAGTGTGGAAATCACCCCGACTGCCGCCACACCCGAAGAAACCGCCCAAGCCACCGACAACGGCGAGCCGGCCGAGCTGAAAGAATCCGTCGAAGTATTGAAGCCGCAAACCATACAGGCGGGCGAAGAAGCCGAGCCGCTGGTGCTGATTAACAATACGCTGGTGGACAGCGACATCAAAGGCTTGGAAGAATCCGAGCGTCTCCTGCAGGCCGAAGCCGCCAAGCGTGCCGCCGAAGAAAAGCGTGCCGAAGAGCGCCGCGCCCGTCAGGCCGAGCAGCGTAAGCAGGCTGCCGCCAAAGCCGCTGCCGAACGCGAAGCCGCCGCGAAAAAACGTGCGGCCGCTGCCAAAGCGGAAAAAGCCGCTGCCGACAAGGCCGCAGCCAGCAAGCAGGCTGCCGATAAAGCCGCCGAGCAGCGCAAACAGGCTGCAGCCGCCAAAGCCGCCGCCGAGCGCAAAGCCAAGCAGCAGGCCGAAGCCAAAAAAGAAGCCGCCAAGCCTAAGGCCGACAGCAAAACCGCAGCCGCCGCCAAGAACACCGCCGCCGCTGCCAAAAAGCCGTCTGAAAAAGCCGCAGCAGACAGCAAAGCCGCTGCCAAAAACACCGGTAAAGCCGCCGCTTCGGGCGGACAACGCGCCGCCATCCAGGCCGGTTATGCCGAAAAAGAACGCGCCCAAAGCCTCCAGCGCAAAATGAAAGCCGCCGGTATCAACTCTAAAATCATCGAGATTAATACCGACAAAGGCAAGGTTTACCGCGTGAAATCCGAAGCCTATAAGAGCCGCGAAGCCGCCGGCCGCGATTTGGAAAAACTGCGCGTACACGGCATTGCCGGCGCGGTGGTGAACGAATAAGGCAGCGGCAGAGCGATGGGCAGTATTTTCGGCGGCATTCCGATTGCCGACATTCTGGCTTTTGCCGTTGTGGCCGCCTGCGCCTTTATGTCCATGATGCGCGGCGTGGTGGCCGAAGTCGGCTCGCTGGTGGCCTGGGTGGCCGCCTTTGCCGCCGCCAGATGGTTTGCCGTACCCTTTTCCGAGCTGGCCTTTCCATCGATGGAGCCGCGTGCGCTGGGTGTGGCGCTGTCTTTCGTGATGGTGTTTTTCGCCGCCTGGTTTGCCCAGCGTTTCCTGCGCTCGCTGCTCACGGCCGCCATCTCCGCCCTGGGATTGGGCGGCGCCAACCGCCTGCTCGGCGGCGTGTTCGGCACGGCCAAAGGCATTCTGCTGGTCACGCTGGTGGTGATGGTCTGCTCGTTTACCGAGCTGCCCGCAAGCGAAGCATGGCAGCGCTCTTACAGCATTCCCTATTTCGAAGCCCTGTCGCAAGCCGTGATGCCCTATCTGCCTTACGGCGGCGCAACGGCAGGCTTCCCCTGATATAGCCGGAGCCATTCCGTTCTGCTACGGCGTTGGCCGCCTTGTCGTAGAACGGAATTGCCCCGGCTATACCGCCGTTTTCAGACGGCCTGAGGTGATACAACAGGCCGTCTGAAAACGGCTTACTGTCTGATTTCGGCAGCCGGAAGCATCCGGTTGGTTTTGAAATCCGCCTTAAATGCCCCGCTCCGCTCCGTTTCGCGGCGGCAGGCTCTGCGGCGGGTTTCCCTTAATTTTGGAGAAAACACCCATGTGTGGCGTATTAGGTTTGGTCAGTCATGAGCCGGTAAACCAATTATTGTACGACGGCCTGCAGATGCTGCAGCACCGCGGCCAGGATGCCGCCGGTATCGCAACGGCAGAAGGCAGCATGTTTCATCTGCACAAAGCCAAAGGCATGGTACGCGAAGCCTTCCGTACCCGCGATATGCGCGATTTGGTCGGCAACGCCGGCATCGCCCACGTCCGCTACCCCACCGCGGGCAACGCGGGCAGCAGCGCCGAAGCCCAGCCTTTCTACGTCAACTCCCCTTTCGGCATCGTATTGGCGCACAACGGCAACCTGACCAATACCACCGAACTTTACGAAAACGTGTGCAACCGCCACCTGCGCCACATCAATACCAGCTCCGACTCCGAAGTGTTGCTGAACGTGTTTGCCCACGAGCTGCGCTACGAAGTTTCCGGCAATGCCGAAAAACGCCTGACCGTTGACAATATATTCAACGCCGTGCGCCAGCTCAACAGCCGCGTGCGCGGCGCTTACGGCGTGGTCGCCATGATTGCCGGCTACGGCATGCTGGCCTTCCGCGACCCCTTCGGCATCCGCCCGCTGGTATTGGGCTCGCAAACCGATGCCCAAGGCCGCAAATCCTATGCCGTTTCTTCCGAATCCGTGGCCTTCAACGCGCTGGAATTTGATTTGGAACGCGACATCGAGCCGGGCGAAGCCGTCTTCATCACCTTCGACGGCCAGTTTTATTCCCGCCGCTGCAGCGACGACACCACCCTCAGCCCCTGCCTGTTTGAATACGTTTACTTCGCCCGCCCCGACTCGGTGATTGACGGCGTATCCGTTTATCAGGCACGTTTGGACATGGGCGTGTCGCTGGCCAACAAAATCAAGCGCGAGCTGCCGCTGGACGACATCGACGTGGTGATGCCGATTCCCGATACCAGCCGCCCCAGCGCGATGGAACTGGCGATGCACTTAAACAAACCCTACCGCGAGGGCTTGATTAAAAACCGCTACATCGGCCGCACCTTCATCATGCCCGGCCAATCCACGCGCCGCAAATCCGTGCGCCAGAAACTCAGCCCGATGGAAACCGAATTCAAAGGCAAAAGCGTGCTGCTGGTGGACGACTCCATCGTGCGCGGCACCACCAGCCGCGAAATCGTCGAAATGGTACGCGCCGCCGGCGCGCGCAAAGTCTATCTGGCATCCGCCGCGCCCGAAGTACGCTTCCCCAATGTGTACGGCATCGATATGCCGACCCGCGAAGAGCTGATTGCCAACGGCCGCACCGCAGCCGACATCGCCCGCGAAATCGGCTGCGACGGCATCGTATTCCAAGATTTGAACGATTTGGAAGCCGCCGTCAAAGCCCTCAACCCCGCCATCGCCTCGTTTGATTCCTCCTGCTTCAACGGCATCTACCAAACCGGCGACATCGACGAAGCCTACCTGCAACGCCTGTCTGCCGAAAAAGCAGGCTGCGGCGGCCTGAAAATCCATCCGAGCCGCATGGAACACAATATCAGCATCAGCCTCGGCGACGACGAATAAGCCGTCAGCCGCAGCCGCAAAAAAGCCGTCTGAAAAATGCAGATTTTCAGACGGCTTTTTTTACGGTAAACACACCCAGCATTACCTCCGCAACGCAAAACGCAGAAAATCCGCAAAATGGTGTGCCCAATGGTATTCATGGTGGATTTCCCGCGCCATAATCCGCAGGCGGATATGGTCGAGCGGGTGTCCCGTGCGGATTAAGGCCTGATAATAATGCAGCGTGCAGTCGATATAGGCTTGGTTCATATCGCTGATAAAATGCGAATCCACTTCATCGCCCTCATTCGTGCCCACTTGGATAAACACGCGGCTGTTTCTGTCGAGCGGATGGTGGTGGATAAAGGCATTGAAATCCTGCTCGTTAAACCAGGAAGCCAGCGAAAACACGCCCAGATGCCCGAAAAGATGCGGGTAGGCCGCGCCGATATAGGCGGTGATGATGCCGCCCATGGAGCTGCCCGCCATCAGGGTGGTTTCGCGCTGCGGCAGGGTGCGGTAGCAGCGGTCGATAAAAGGCTTCACCGTTTCCGCCACCCATTTGCCGTACATCATGCCCATGCCGCCCGCGTTGGCGGTTTCCGGTGTCGAGCCGGTATTGGTGCGCCAGGGGCCGTATTCGTCCAAACGCTGCGCGCCCGCATTGTCGATGCCCACGATAATCAGCTTGGGAATATCCTGATGGTTTTTCAGCGTCGGAATGATTTTCCAGGAGTGGCCGGAGTAGGATTCTTTGCTGTAAAACACGTTTTGTCCGTCATGCATATACAATACGGGATAACGCTCGCCCGCCCCGCCGTCGTAGCCTTGCGGCAGTAAAACGCGGATGCGGCGGGCATGGTTGAAATACGGTACATGGAGAAAATGCTCCTCCATTCTCAAGTAATCGGGCTGAAACAGCATAAAGCGGCCTCTAAAATCAAACGAGCGCCGATTTTAGCAGATTTCCGCCCGTCAGGCCGAGCGTGTTATACAATAGGCCGTCTGAATGTTCCGCACGAAAGCGCACCATGTTTACGCCCAAAATTATTTTCTTCGACATCGACGACACACTCTACCGCAAAGAAAGCGATACCGTTCGCCCCAGCGTGGCCCGCGCTTTTGCGGCCTTGAAAGCGCGCGGCATCCTCACCGCCATCGCCACCGGCCGACCGCCTGCCGCCATTCCGCAAAAAATCAAAGATTTGGCGCAGGAAGCCGGCATCGATATGCTGGTAACCGTCAACGGCCGCTATGTCGAATTTCGCGGCGAACCGCTGCACGCCGAGCCGATGAACGAAGCCGCCATCGCCGCCGTATGCGCCCGCTTCGACCAAAAAGGGCTGCCCTATGCTTTTGTCAACAACCGCACCATTGCCGTTTCCGAGCCGGTGCCCGTGGTTGAAGCCGCCCTGTCGAAAATCCTGCCCGACCACCCCACCGACAAATATTATTACCGCAGCGCCCCCGTGTATCAGATGCTGGTCTTTTACAACGCCGCGCGTGATGCGGAAATCAAGCCCATCGCGGCCGAAGCGGGTCTGAAAACCGTGCGCTGGCATGAAGAGGCCGTCGATATGCTGCCCGCAGGCAGCTCCAAAGCCGGCGGGATTGCCGCCGCACTGGCAAAACTCGGCTTAACGATGCAGGATGCCATGGCCTTCGGCGACGGCCTGAACGACATCGAAATGCTGCAAAGCGTCGGCTTCGGCGTCGCCATGGGCAACGGCACGCCCGAAGCACAAGCCGCCGCCCGCTATATCTGCCCGAGCGTCGATGAAGACGGCGTCTATCGCGGCCTGCAGGCGCTGGGCGTGATTGCCGACTGATGCGCTCCGGCGCGGCAAGTGCTTGGATAAACGGCAAATATCATATTAGAATACAGCATCTTAGCATCGGTATTTAGGCCGCACACTTATCCGCCATACCCCGGTGTTAAGCAGCTCCCACCAACCACACCCCCATCAGGCAGCCGCTTATGGACAGCGCCAAACCGCCCGCCTCATCCGCCCTGCTCCGCTATCTGCTGCCCTGCTGGATAGCGGGCGTGGCTGCGTCTTTCGCGCTCCCTTTCATACCGCCGTGGCCGCTGTGGGCAGGCGCGTTTGTTCTTTCGGCAGCCGCCGCGCTGAAACGCCCGGCCTGGCTGCTGCTGCCCGTATTTCTTATCGGCGCGGGCTACGGCGTGTGGCGCACCGAGGCGGCGCTGGCCGCGCAATGGCCGCTGCAACGCGCCGCGCAAACCGCGCTGACGGTGGAAGTGGCCGACATGCCGCATTCAGACGGCAAGCGCGTGCAATTTACCGCGCGGGCGCAGGATGAGCGCGGGCAGGCGTTTACCCTGCAGCTTTCGGATTACCAACTGCGCGACTGGCCGGTCGGCAGCCGCTGGCGCATTAGTGCCAAAGTCCGCCCCATTATCGGCGAAGTCAATCTGCGCGGCTTCAACCGCGAAGCCTGGGCCTTAGCCAACGGCATAGACGGGCAGGATTTTTCAGACGGCATCGCGCTGATGCGTGCATTAAGCATAGGCGAACAATCCGCCTTACGCAGCGAATTGTGGCAGGCGTTCCGCCCCCTGGGGCTGACCCATTTGGTGAGCATCTCCGGGCTGCACGTTACCATGATTGCCCTGCTTTTCGGCTATGCCGCCCGCCGCCTGCTGTATCTGCTGCCCCGCACCCCGGCCAAGCCGCGCCTGTGGGTATTACTCACCGGCCTGAGCGGGGCTTTGGTGTATGCGGGCATGGCCGGTTTCGGCGTACCCACCCAAAGAAGCGTCTTGATGCTGGCCGCCTTTGCCTGGGCATGGTGGCGCGCACGCGGCCAAAGCCTGTGGTCGGGCTGGCTGCAGGCGCTGGCCGCCGTATTGCTGCTGGACCCCTTAGCCGTGCTCGCGCCCGGCACCTGGCTCTCTTTCGGGCTGGTGGCCGCGTTGATTTGGGGCGGCGCAGGCCGTCTGAAAAACAACGCCCGCCAAGCCACCCTGCGCGGGCAATGGGCGGCTTCCGTCTGCTCCGTGGTGTTGCTCGGCTACCTGTTTGCCGCGCTGCCGCTCATCAGCCCGCTGGCCAATGCCCTTGCCATACCCTGGTTTTCCTGGGTGCTTGCCCCGCTCGCGCTGCTGGCTTCCGCGCTGCCCGTTGCGCCGCTGCAATGGTTTGCCGCCATGCTGGGCGAATACACCCTCAGGCTGCTGCTTCTGCTGGCCGACATCGCCCCCGAATGGCCTGTTGCCGCCGCGCCGCTGCCGCTGCTGCTGGCCGCCACCGCCGCCGCCTTAATCCTGCTGACCCCGCGCGGCTTGGGGCTGCGGCCGTGGGCATGGCTGGTATTGGCCGCCTTTATCTGCTACCGCCCGGAAAAAGTCGAGCCGGGCCGTCTGAAAATCATGGTCATGGATGCCGGGCAAGGCTTATCGGTCTGGATGCAAACCGCCAACCGCAGCCTGCTTTTCGATACCGCTACCGCCGCATCCGCCGGCAGCGCCATCATTCCCAGCCTGCACGCCGCAGGCGTCAAACGCTTGGACGCGCTCGTACTCTCCCACCACGATACCGACCACGACGGCGGTTTTACCGCTGTCGCCGCAGCCAAAAAACCCGCTGCCATCTGGGCCGGTCAGCCCGAGTTTTACCCGCACGCACGCCCCTGCAGCGAGCAACGCTGGCAATGGGACGGCGTATGGTTTGAATTTCTGCGCCCGCCCGCCTATACCGCACGCGAAGACAACGACCAAAGCTGCGTACTGCGCGTAACCGCCAACGGAGAAGCCCTGCTGCTCACCGGCGACTTAGGGCAGAAAGGCGAGCGCGCGCTGCTGGATTACTACGGCAGCCGCCTGTACAGCCATATCTTGGTATTGGGGCATCACGGCAGCAACAGCGCATCATCAGGCGCATTTCTCAACACCGTCGCCCCGCTCTACGCCGTCGCCTCCAGCGGCTACGCCAACGCCTACAACCACCCCACCCCCGCCGTACGCAACCGCGTCAGCGCCCACGGCATCACCCTGCTGCGTACCGACCGATCCGGCGCCCTGCTTTTTGAACTCGGCAGCGGCAACCCCTACCAAGGGCGGTTAAAAACATACAAGCCTTACTGGCAGAAAAAGCCTTTTGATAAGGATGATGTGCCTTAGCGGCCTGTCGCAGGAAGGAAAGCCGTCTGAAAAACACGCGTTTTCAGACGGCTTTTTAGATAACCGTAGGTCGGATTCCCCCGAATCCGACGCTTGCTCGCAGAGCAAGATAAGCAGCTTATTAAACAAACAACAAGATTTTGTCCTTGCGGCCAAATGTCGGATTCAGGGGAATCCGACCTACGGCGATTTCCGCATTTGTGCTGGGCTGAAGCCCAGCCTACAGCCCCCCCCGCTTTTTCAGACGGCACCACCGTGCAATGGAAAAAGCCGTCTGAAAACCCGATATACGGTTTTCAGACGGCTTGCGTTATCAATATCTCTTTTCAGACGGCTTTTATTCGCCCGGATTGACTTTCTGCGCGCCGGTTTCCTGTGGAATTTGGCGGTACAGATATTGCATCAGGTAATCGAACGTGTTGCCGGCCTGCTGTTGCAACATAGCCTGCTTGGCGGCGGGAATCTGCTCGGTCACGTTTTCCGGCGCGCTGATTTTCTGTACTTCCAAAATCACCGGCGCGGGCAGGCCTTTGAGCAGAACGTAGGCCGGTTTGCCGTCTGCCGGGCGGGCTTTAATCAGCTCGGCGTAGGCTTCGGGCGGCATGGACTGGCGCGCCTGCTGGGCGTTCAGCTCCGATACGCCCGACCATTTCACTTCAACCTGGCGGCCGGATTTCAAATCGGCCAACACTTCATCCGCCTTATCTCCGGCCAAACGTGATGCCTCGCTGCGCAGGTAGGCCATCAAAACGCTGTCTTTCACTTCGGCAAACGGCGCAGTCTGCTCTTCGCGCACTTCTTTAGCACGCACGACCCACACGGCGTTGTCGCTCACGGAAACAGGCTCGGAGTTATGCTTTTTCTTCAGCACTTCATCGCTAAATACGGCCTCAATCAGGTTGTCGGGCATACCCGCGGCTTTGCCGTTTTCACGGGTCAGCCATTCGTCGGGCGCTTCGATTTTCAGACCCAGCGCTTTGGCGGTTTCGGCCAGGCTGTCGGGGTGGTTGAACGCGCTTTCCGCCAGTTTTTCTTTGGCGGCATTAAACTCGGCCATGGCTTTGCGCTGTTTCAGCTCGGCTTCGATATGGGCTTTTTCCTGCTCAAACACGGGCTTGTCTTGGATATTCAGCACTTGAACGATGTAAAAGCCGGTTTCGGCAGCAATCAGGCCGCTTATTTGGCCTTTAGGCAGGGAGAATACTGCGTTTTCCAATTCCGCGCCCAATGCGCCGTTTTTCGATACCCACAGCACCGATTCGGCACCGGCGTTTTGGGCATATCGACGCGCTTCGGCAGCAAATCCAGCCGGTTTGGCTTTGACTTTAGCCAAAACTTTTTCCGCTTCGGCTTTTACGGCGGCGCGGGCGGCTTCGTCTTGCGGCGCGGGGAAGAAGATATGGGCGATTTCGCGGCGCGGGCCGGCTTGGGCGGCCTGCTCGTCAAATGCTTTGCGGACTTCCTCTTCGCTGACGCTCTGCTTTTGCGCCAAATCCTGCAAAGTCAGTGCCACATATTCAATTTTCGCGGCCTGCGGCACGACGTAATCTTTTTTATTGGCTTCGTAATAACGCTGCAGGGCGGCATCATCGGTTTTCACTTTGCCGGCAAAAGATTCCAAGTCAAAAGTAACCGAGCGGATGGTACGCACCGCCTGCGTCAGGTTAATCAGCTGGGCGGCCTGCTCGTCGCTGATTAATGTACCGTTCTGCACCAGGTTCAGCAGGTTTTGCAGGGCAAACTGCGAGCGGATTTCTTCGACAAACTGGTCTTCGCTCATGTGGCGCTGCGACAGATACTGGCTGAGCAGCTCCTGGCTGAATTTGCCGGTGGAGTCGTGGAAATTCGGGTCATCCACAATAATTTGTTTAATCTGCTCTTGCGATACCGCAATCCCCATCAGCTTCGCGCCCTGGGTCAGATAAGCGCGCTGCACCAGCGATTGGAACACGGCATCGCGGTTTTCGCCCTGCATATTCTGCGTGGCCGCATTCAGCGACTGCTCGCTGACTTTCTCATCACCAATCTGCACGATGTAATCGGAGCCGGGCGCCGCCGCCGTACTCACGCCGAAGCCGACGAAAGTCAGCGCAATCAGGCCCAGCATGATTTGCGCCGGCCCTTTATATTTTTCTACGGTATGGAACATATCGATTCAACAAAAAATAATGGATAAACAATACGGATAATCGTGTATTGTAACGCGTTTTCCCGCCCTATGCACCTTTCAGACGGCCTTTTCGCAGCAAAAGGCCGTCTGAAAACACTCAAGCGAATATCGCCCGATAAGCATCGGCAGAAAAGCCCGCGCTGAAGCTGCCGTCCTTATCCAACACCGGGCGCTTGATGATGCTCGGCTGCGCCTGCATCAAGCGCACCGCGCCCGCTGCATCCTGCGCCTCCGCCTGCTGCGCCGCATCCAGCTTGCGCCAAGTCGTACCCCGCTTATTGAGCAGCGTTTCCAAAGGAATCTGCGTCAGCCACGCTTCCAGCCACTCCGCCTGCGGCGGCTGCTTTTTGAAATCGACAAACTCATAATCAATCTGATTTTCCGCCAACCAAGCGCGTGCTTTTTTCACCGTATCGCAATTCGGAATGCCGTAGAGCTTAATCATATTTGTCCTTTATTTACCACAAAAAACGCCATTCTAACCATTAGTCCGCCGAACTGCTACAAAATACGGTAAAATACCGTCATTATCATGCAATATCATACCAACAATGAATAAATTCCTGCTCGGCACACTCATCCTTACCCCACTCCTGGCCGCCTGCTCCGGCAGCCAACCCGACGACGAACTCTACACCAAAACCATCAACCGCTTCGCCAAAGAACAAGGCGTCTGCCTGCCGCTGGCCTTAAACGTACAGCACTCCTCCGACCGCAACGTGCTGATTCCCATCGCACTGGGCAGCAGCGAAATCAAAATCGCCGCCGAAAACCGCAAAGGCCAAACCATCAACCGCACCGCGCTGGCGCAGCTCGACATTCTGGCCGACGAAGGTCTCTACAAAAAAACCAAAGAAAACAAACCCATCAAACAAGACAGCGACGAAACCATCCCCATCGTCATTTACACCCTGACCGAAGAAGGCCAGCAGCGCAGCCACGTCCGCAAAGACGAATCCCCACTCTTCTGCGTCGGCCGCATGGAAGTTACCAAAATCCATGCTTCCGCCCTCTCGCAGCAAACCGGCCGCCACCTGACCGCACGCGTGGACTACGAAAGCAAATTCATCGGCGAAACCTGGCTGCCCGAGCTGCTGGAAGCCGGCGGCCTGCAAAAACTGCCGCTGACACCGCCCGGCATACAAACCGCGATTTTGGTTGAAACAGACGACGGCTGGAAAGACGTGCGCGAAACCCGCTGATGCGGCCTGGACAGATAAAACCTGCTGCCGTACCAGCTGCAAAAGGCCGGATGCTTTGCATCTGGCTTTGCTGTTTTCAGACGGCCTGAATGCCGGAAAACAGTATAGTCGTTTCACCTTAGTTTGATACGGCGTTGCAGCGCCC
>NZ_BCWL01000018.1 GCF_001592185.1 Bergeriella denitrificans NBRC 102155 | reverse complement strand
TAGTAAATTCAAATAAAAATCTACAGCGTTGGCTGCGCCTTTCTATATTCATTCACCATAAAAAGGCCGTCTGAAAACACGGGTATTTTTCAGACGGCTTTTGCACACTCAATCAGCGGTGCGGACGCTTCTGGCCTTTGGCCTGAGCCGCTGCCATTTGGTTGATTTCCTGGCGGGTCGGGCGTTTTTTAAACATCGCGTGCGCTTCGTCAACCGAGCATTTTTGCGACAGGCAAATCAGGGTAATGGCATCTTTCTGCGCCTGGCCGCCGCTGTGGTACATACGGCGCAGGTTGGCTTCGTTGATGCGGCCTTTTTCCGGGTCAATGTCGAACTTTTTCAGACGCTCGATAAACTGGCGCTGCTGGCGTTGCGAAGTCCAGTAAAAACCGCCCGCCGCTGCAGCCATAATCACCACGGCCAGCGCGATGGCAATCCACCAGTTATCGACAATCAGTACCAAAATGAGGCTCAATACGGCGGTAGCCAGCACAATCAGCCCGCCCAAACGGATTTTTGTTTTTGTATCCATATTTTTGTATTCCTTGAAACAATTTTTGACCGCCTGCATGGCGATGCTGCCTGCGTTTTCAGACGGCCTTTTGAAAGGTTTACCGCATTTTACAGTATTTTGGCACTGATGGGGATTTTACCCGCACAATCCGCCCGCCGTGCGCACGCAAGCAGTATTTTGAGTTTTGCTAGATTTATGCAGCCAAACCCATCACCAGCATTTTAAACTCCGTCCAAGCATCGCCCTCTTCCGCGCCCTTGATGATGCGGTCGATTTTGGCACAGGTTTTCAGGGCATCCAGCAGACGGGGCACGGGGATGCGCTTCACTGCCAGCGGCGCGAGCGTCTGCTTGTCGCCCCACAGCCTCAGGCTGTTGCGTACCGCCTGCACGCTCTGCCCCTGCTTTAAGGCGGCGGCCAGGCGGATGAGCGTGCGGATGTCTTCCGATACTGCCCACAGTAGCAAAACCGGCTCTTCGCCCTCTTCTTCCAAGCCTTCCAGCAGACGGGACACGCGCAGCGCGTCGCCCTTCATCCATGCGCCGGCCAGCTGGAACACATCAAAGCGCGCCACATTGGCCACGGCGGCTTCGGCATCGGCCATATCGAGCAGGCTGCCTTTGGGATGCAGCAGCGCCAGCTTGTCGATTTCCTGCTTGGCCGCCAGCAGATTGCCCTCTACGCGCCCGGCAAACAGCGCCAGAGCATCGTTTTCAATATCCAAATCCAGCTTTTTCAGACGGCCGCGTATCCATTGCGGCAAGGCGGCGGGGGTAACGGCTTTGGCTTCCAGCACCACGCCTTTACCCGCCAGCGCGGTAAACCATTTGGCCTGGGTTTGCGCTTTTTCCAGCTTGGGCAGCATGATGACGCTAACCGTATCTTCGGGCAGCCGCTCGGCAAACGCCTGCAGCGCGTCACCGCCACTTTTACCCGGTTTGCCGCCCGGGATGTGGATTTCCAGAAATTTCAAATCGGCAAACAGCCCGACGCTGCCGGCCGATTGCAGCAGTTCGTTCCAGTCGAAATTGTTTTCAACGGTATAAACTTCGCGATTGAGATAACCCTGCTGCCGGGCGGCGGCACGCAGGGTGTCCAGCGCTTCAATCCGCAGCAAATCCTCTTCGCCGTGCACCACATACAGGGGCGCAAGCGGCGCGTCGGGGCGGAGCTGCTCGATATTCGCTGCGGCCATTTATTTCGCTGCCGGGATAAAGGTCAGACGGCGCACGATTTGCTCGGCGGCATCGGCGCGCATTTCCGACCAAACGGTCTGGCCTTCCTCGGCCTTACCCAATACTTCGCTGTCGGCATAATCCATCACACGCTGCACCGATACGCTCATCGGCTCACCAATCGGCTCGCCCCGGCGCACGGCCTGCGCCTGCACACGCAGAGTCAGCAGGTATTCGTTAATCACGGCGGCGCGGGTGATGGTGTACACGTCGCGGCGCTCTTCGATGCCGGTAATCTGCAGCTGCGCCTGCGCTTCAGCCGCGCCCACGACCCGGCCGTCGGCGCGGCGCAGTGCGGTTTCCAAAGCCTGCTGCATCCCCGCACCGTCAACCTGCCAGTTTTGATACGGCAGCGGCTTGGAGATGCCCGCCGTGCCTTTCAGGTGGAAGCCGCAGGCCGAAAGCAGCAGCGCGGCGGCGCTCAGGAGGATTTTATTCATAATAGGCTCTCTGTCGGGAAAATCTGTGTGGGCATTATAGCGGATTATGCGGCGGATTGCGGCGTGATGCCGTCTGAAAAATACGGGTGTTTTTCAGACGGCTTTTTCTTACACTTTATGCTGCTTATTCGCCGCTATCCAGCCAAATCAGGCTGACCATGCGGCCGGTTTGCCCGCCGTCGCGGCGGTAGGAGAAAAAGGTATCGCGTTCCAATACCGTGCAATGCGTGCCGCCGTAAATCAGATGAACGCCTTCGCGCTGCAAGACCATGCGTGCCAATGCGTAAATATCGGCCAGGTATTTGCCGTCTGAAATCGGCTCGAATGCCTCGGCGGCTTCTGGCATCTGCGCGCAAAACGCGGCGCGTACATCCTCCCCGACTTCAAAGGCTTCGGGGCCGATGGCCGGGCCGAGATAGGCCATGATTTCCAGCGGATCGGTCTGCATGGCGCGTACGGTATTCTGCAACACACCGCCGGCCAAACCGCGCCAGCCGGCATGTGCCGCCGCAACCACCGTACCCGCTTTGTCGCAAAACAATACCGGCAGGCAATCCGCCGTCATGCTCGCGCAGGCGGCCGTGCCGGTATCGTCCACCGCTGCATCGGCATCGATTAATGCGGACAAGGCTTCTTGCGCGCGCACGACTTTGCTGCTGTGGATTTGGTTGAGATAGGCCACGGGTTTACCGACCCGCGCCTGCACGATTTCGCGGTTGCGCGCCACGTCTTCCGGGCGGTCGCCGACATGTGCGCCGACGTTCATGCTGTGAAACGGCGCGCTGCTGACACCGCCTTTGCGGGTGGTGATTAAGGTTTTTACCCGCGCGGGCGCCGGCCAGTCTGCCGTCAGAAAATCGGCGGATTGGGCTTGTAAGCCCAAGCTTTCGGTTAGGGTTTTCATTATTTTCCTTTGCATTTGGCAACCGATTAACACAGAATAAACAGCCGCTTAAATCAGCATAACCGTATCATTCTATATGGAATAACGGCCTTTTTCAGACGGCCTGCTGCGGCTGATTGCGGATTAGCGTTCGCCGCCCGATGTGCTTTCCGGCGCGTTTTCTGCATCAAACAAATCTTGGTCGAACAAATCCGGCTCGCGGCGGCGGATGCGGCAGTCCAGCATAATGTCTTCCGTGACCGTACAGCAGCAGGGTAAAATCTCGCCCGGGGCGACAAAAGCCAGCGGCAAAGTGGCATAGCCCGCGCGCCCTTGCAGGATTTTGACCCGGCAAGAACCGCAATAGCCGCTGCGGCACTGGTATTCCACCTCGTGCCCCGTGCGCTCCAAGCCCTCCAGCAGGGTTTCGCCCGCCTGCAGCTCGAAAATTTTATCGTGTGTGGTAATCAATGGCATGGCTGACAATATCGTCATTTAGCACAGAATGATACGGTGTGGGCTACGCCCGTCTCAAATGGGAGCTTTGACTAAGCTGCTGACGTGAGTCTATCGCCCCGTACTGTCTGCGGCCTTATTTCATTCTTATTTTATCCGACTATAAAAAAGCCGTCTGAAAGCCTTGGCTATTTTTCAGACGGCCTGTTTACGCCCTTTACAGCTCGAAATCGCCCAAATCATCGGCATTCACTTCCGAATCAATCTGGCCGATGAGGTAAGACGAAATTTCCACTTCCTGCGGCGCGACCTGAACGTTATCCGACGACAGCCACGCGTTGATCCACGGAATCGGGTTTTGCGCCGCGCCGTCGAAAGCCGGCTGCAAGCCCACGGCCTGCATGCGCAGGTTGGTGATGTATTCGACGTATTGGCTCAAAATTTCCTTGTTCAAACCAATCATCGAGCCGTCTTTAAACAGATAGGCCGCCCATTCTTTTTCCTGCTGCGCCGCTTTTTTAAACAGCTCGAAGCATTCGTTTTCCAGCTCGGCGGCGATTTCGGCCATTTCCGGATCGTCCGCGCCCGCACGCATCAGGTTGAGCATGTGCTGGGTGCTGGTCAGGTGCAAGGCTTCGTCGCGGGCGATGAGTTTGATGATTTTGGCATTACCCTCCATCAGTTCGCGCTCGGCAAAGGCAAACGAGCAGGCAAAGGAAACGTAGAAGCGGATGGCTTCCAAAACATTGACGCACATCAGGCACAGATACAGCTTTTTCTTCAACTCGCGCAGGCTGACGGTTACGGTTTGGCCGCCGACGGTATGCCGGCCTTCGCCCAACAGATTGTAATACTGGGTGCATTCAATCAAATCATCGTAGTAGCAGGCGATGTCTTCGGCGCGGGCGATGATGTATTCGTTGTCGACGATGTCGTCAAACACCAGGCTCGGGTCGTTGACGATATTGCGGATGATATGGGTATAGCTGCGCGAGTGGATGGTTTCGGAAAACGACCAAGTTTCAATCCACGTTTCCAATTCCGGAATCGACACCAGCGGCAGCAAGGCCACGTTCGGGCTGCGCCCCTGAATCGAATCGAGCAGGGTTTGGTATTTTAAGTTGCTGATGAAAATGTGTTTTTCATGCTCGGGCAGATTACCGTAGTCGATACGGTCGCGCGATACGTCGATTTCTTCCGGCCGCCAGAAAAACGACAATTGTTTCTCAATCAGTTTTTCGAAAATTTCGTATTTTTGCTGGTCGTAACGCGCCACATTCACCGGCTGGCCGAAAAACATCGGCTCTTTGAGCGCGTCGTTTTTCTGTTTGCTGAAGGTGCTGTATTGCATGGTCAAATGGTCGCAGGACATGGCTTTACTCTTTACTGATTCAGGTTGGAAGCCGTCTGAAAATATTTCAGACGGCCTTTGACTGGTGAAACGGCTAAGCGTAGGTCAGGCACTTTTGCCCGATGTTTTCAAATATATTTTGGCTGAAAAGTACAATCATTTGTCGGGCAAAAGTGCCCGACCTACGGTTAAACGTAAATCTAACTTTAAGTGTATTTTCAGACGGCCTAAGTGTGTCTACCCGAAGGCCGTCTGAAAACATCCGGTATCCATAAACACCGGAACCTTGGGTTACGCCCGCTTCAGGCAGGCTAACCCGACCTACAAGATGGCTTAGATTTTGCACGCCCCGCCCGCGCAGCCGTCGTCCTGCAAATCGGTTTGCGTGTCGTCGGCGCCGTCGCGGGTGTTGTGGTAATACAGGGTTTTTACGCCGTATTTGTAGGCGGTGAGCAGGTCTTTGAGCATTTGTTTCATGGAAACTTTGTTGCCCTCGAATTTGCCCGGGTCGTAGCTGGTATTGGCGGAAATGGCCTGATCGACGAATTTCTGCATGATGCCGACGAGTTTCAGATAGCCGTCGTTACCGGGCATTTGCCACAGGAGCTCGTATTGGTCTTTCAGTTTTTCAAACTCGGGGACGACTTGTTTCAAAATGCCGTCTTTCGAGGCTTTGACCGATACCAGGCCGCGCGGCGGCTCGATGCCGTTGGTGGCGTTGGCGATTTGCGAGCTGGTTTCAGACGGCATGAGCGCAGTCAGGGTGGAGTTGCGCAGGCCGTGTTTGACGATGTCGGCGCGCAGGGCTTCCCAATCGTAGTGCAGCGGCTCTTGGCAGATGGCGTCGAGGTCTTTTTTGTAGGTATCGATCGGCAGTTTGCCTTGCGAATACACGGTTTCGTTAAACAGCGGGCAGGCACCGTATTCTTTGGCCAGATTGACGGAGGCTTTCAGCAGGTAATACTGCATGGCTTCGAAGGTGCGGTGGGTCAAGGCAATGGCGGAATCATCGCTGTATTTCACGCCGTTTTTCGCCAGGTAGTAGGCGTAGTTGATGACGCCGATGCCGAGGGTGCGGCGGTTCATGGTGGCGATACGGGCGGCGGGCACGGGATAATCTTGGTAGTCCAACAGTGCGTCCAAGGCGCGGACGGTCAAATCCGCCAGCTCTTCGAGTTCGTCCAGATTCTCCAATGCGCCCAGGTTGAAGGCCGACAAGGTACACAGGGCGATTTCGCCGTTTTCGTCGCTGATATTGTCCAACGGTTTGGTCGGCAGGGCGATTTCCAGACACAGGTTGGACTGGCGTACTGGGGCGACGCGCGGGTCAAACGGGCTGTGCGTGTTGCAGTGGTCGACGTTTTGGATGTAGATGCGGCCTGTGCCGGCGCGCTCCTGCATAAGCGAGGAGAACAGGTCGGTCGCGGGAATGCTGCGTTTGCGGATGGTTTCGTCTTGCTCGTATTGGGTGTAGAGGCGCTCGAATTCGTCTTGGTCGGCAAAAAATGCTTCGTACAAACCGGGCACTTCGTTGGGCGAAAACAGGGTGATGTTGCCGCCTTTAATCAGGCGGGTGTAGAGCAGGCGGTTGATTTGCACGCCGTAGTCCAGCTGGCGTACGCGGTTTTCTTCCACTCCGCGGTTGTTTTTCAACACCAGCAGGCTTTCGGCCTCGATGTGCCACAACGGGTAAAACAGGGTCGCCGCGCCGCCGCGCACGCCGCCTTGCGAGCAGGATTTGACTGCGGCTTGGAACATTTTGAAAAACGGGATGCAGCCGGTATGCTGCGCTTCGCCGCCGCGGATTTCGCTGCCCAAACCGCGGATGCGGCCGGCGTTGATACCTATGCCGGCGCGTTGGGAAACGTATTTCACAATCGCGCTGGTGGTGGCGTTGATGGAATCCAGGCTGTCGTCGCACTCAATCAACACGCAGCTTGAAAACTGGCGCGTCGGCGTGCGCACGCCGCTCATGATGGGTGTCGGCAGCGATACTTTGAAGGTGGAAACGGCGTCGTAAAAGCGTTTCACATAGCCCAGACGTGTTGCTTTCGGATATTTGCTGAACAGGCACATCGCCACCAAAATATACAGGAATTGCGGCGTTTCGTAGATTTGGCGGGTCACGCGGTTCTGTACCAGATATTTGCCTTCCAGCTGCTTCACGGCGGCATAAGAGAAGGTCATGTCGCGGCTGTGGTCGATATAGGCATTGAGTTCGTCAAACTCTTCGCGGGTGTAATCTTCGAGAATGTGGCGGTCGTATTTACCCGCTTCGGTCAGCTTGGCCACATGGTCGTAGAGATGCGGCGGCTCAAATTCGCCGTATGCAACCTTACGCAGGTGGAAAATGGCCAAGCGCGCGGCCAGATACTGGTAATCCGGCGTTTCCTGGGAAATCAAATCGGCCGCAGCCTTGATGATGGTCTCGTGGATATCGTCGGTGCGGATGCCGTTGTAAAACTGGATATGCGACTTCAACTCGACTTGGGATACGGAAACATTGTCCAAGCCCTCGGCTGCCCAAGTGACGACGCGGTGGATTTTATCCAAATTAATCGGCTCCAGGCGGCCGTCTCGTTTGGTGACTTGCAAATTGGTTGTCGCATTCATTTAGTAGTTTCCCCGGCTTTAAGTGGCATTAAAACACAAGATACGGTATTCGATCAGATTGAGTGGCACAATATAAAGGATTTCACGCTGCATTTCCAGTCTTGACAAGCGCGGTTTTTCGCTTCCGGTTTTCAGACGGCATCAGCCACCGTTTCCGCCCCTTCACCGCCCCGCCCCGCCCGATTCCTGATTATTCAAGACTTGCGGCAATATGCCGCTGCAATAACCATAAAACCGCATTTGCTTCCCCTATCGCTACCTGCCTATCAAATAAGGAAAAATTCCCCGCTGCCGCCGCCGCGTTTCTCCGAAAATCCGCCCGAATCTACATAGTTAATTTATGTAAATAATTTAACGCAAAAACAACACTATCCGCATTAACTCATTTTATTTTATTGATACTCAAATACTTATACAAAATCAGACTGTACAAATCCGATAAATCGGCGTATGCTTCAATACATTCATAAAATATGAAACTTATAAAGCCGTCTGAAAACGGCGCTAACACCATTTTCTTGCAAAAAGGACACAACCATGACCGATTTAACCGTTTGGGAAACCGCCCCGTTCAACGCCACCATCGACCACATCCTGCAGCGCTACCACAACGTCCACCGCGCCCAACTCGCCGAGCTTGTACCGCTGGCGGAAAAAGTCGCCACCGTACACGCCGGCAGCTTCCCCGCCGAAATCGCCGCCCTGCTCGCCCACATGCAGGACGAGCTGCTGATGCACATGATGAAAGAAGAACGGATGCTGTTTCCCATGATTAACCAAGGCGCGGGGCGCGGCGCGTCCATGCCCATCAGCGTGATGATGCACGAGCACGAGGAACACGACCAAGCCATCGCCCGCCTGCGCGAGCTGACCGACAACTTCACCGTGCCCGCCGAAGCCTGCGGCAGCTGGACCCGCCTCTACCGCCTGGCCGAAGAGCTGGTCAACGACCTGAGCGACCACATCCGCCTGGAAAACGACATCCTCTTCGCCCGCGTATTGGCTTCTTGATAAGAATGACTGGGAAATTTAAACCTCCTGATGGTTTGAATTTCCCGCTCTTACTACGCAGCCGCCCTATACCTATCCGATAAGTTACCGAGAGTCTGCCTTACATCTGATTAACGTAAGTTAACTAGAGCGATACTGTCTTTCACATACTTATCCAGTATATTCTTACCGATTCTGAATTTGGGAAAATGCTGTGCCTGTTATTGCCTACCGCCCTTTCATTTACCTGCTGTCTGCCTTTTCTTTGCTTGCTGTCAGCGCGTTGGTACAGGCCGCTCCGCATTCTGTGCTGCTGCGCGACGATTTTTATCCTAACTGCGATATCCGGCAGCTGAATTTAAGCCAAGAGCAGCAAAATGCCCTGCGCCGCATCCGCATCGATTACAAGCAGGCCGGAGAGCGTGCCTATCGCAAAGCCGCGCGGGTAGACCGTACCCGCCGCCAAAGCATTGTCCGTGTATTATCTGCTGAAAATTTCGATCAGAATAAGGCCCGTGATTATGTGGAAAACCGCTATTTGGCCAGTATGGATTTTGCAGTGGACGAACTGGCCATCCAACACCGTTTTTTCCAACTGCTCAACAATACCCAGCGCCAGCAGTGGCTGACAAACTGCCTGCGCTGAAAAGCTTAAATCCTATTTCCAAATGTTCCGTATGGCACAGAAGTGTTACCAGCATGGGTAATGCCTGTGATTTACCGCTGTCTGTCATACGATATACAGTCAAATAAATGCGGCAATGTCTAAATAGACTTGCCGTTTTTTTGGCTATTATTTTTGTTATTTTTTGAGGTTGTTATGTCAAACTGGTCTGAAGGTTACGTTACCGATATTACTTATACGCACGGCTATTATCATGAAATGTCGCCGCGCCATGCGCTTGTGCCGCTGCTGCAGGCCGGCATTGCCATGCCGGAGGTAAAAAACGCATGTGAGTTGGGTTTCGGTCAAGGCGTATCCATCAATATTCACGCCGCAGGCAGCGATGCACAATGGTACGGCACGGATTTTAACCCCGCGCAAGTATCGTTTGCCAGAGAATGGGCGGCAGAATCCGGCAGCGGAGCCAAACTTTCCGATCAAGCTTTTGCCGAGTTTTGCCAGCGCGATGACTTACCAGAATTCGGATACATCGGCTTACACGGCATTTGGTCGTGGATTAGTGATGAAAACCGCCACATCATCGTTGATTTTATCCGCCGCAAACTTGCCGTCGGCGGCGTGCTGTATATCAGCTATAACACCCTGCCCGGCTGGGCCGCAACCTCACCCATCCAGCATTTATTGTCGGTATGGGATAAAAACATGGCAGCCAGCACAGACGATTACCGCAAGCGCGTGACGCAGGCGGTGGCGTTTGGTAGTGAAATTTTTGCCCAAAGTAATCTGCAGCAAAAATCCAGCGAGTTAAGCGAATTCATTGAAGATTTAAAAAAGAAAGATTACCGCTATTTGGCGCACGAATATTTTAATCAAGAATGGCGCCCGATGTACTTTACCGAAGTAGCGGATCATCTAGAGTCTGCCAAACTCAACTATGTATGCTCTTCCAGCTATTTGGAAGACTTTACCAATACCAATTTCAGCAACGAGCAAGAAGAGATTTTCAATAAGCTGCCAAACTACCGTATGCAGCAAACAGCTAAAGACTACATGCTGGGCAGACGTTTCCGCCGTGACTTATGGGTAAAAGGCGGCGTGCAACTGAGCGGCAAACGCCTGAACGAGGCGCGCGGCCGTTTGCAGTTTATGCTGATTACCGACCGTGACAAGCTGTCCGGCGTACTGACATATTATCGCCAAACCCAGTTAATCAACGAACATCTGGATGCCATCTTAGATGTTATCGGAGATAAAAAACCGCACCGCCTCAGCGATATTTATGCGGCCATCAAAGATAAAAACATCATGAACGAGCCTCAACTGTTTATGATCATGGCACTGCTGTTTGCCAAAAAAGACGTGGTACTGGTGCAAGAGCAGGAAACCATTGCGGCCGCTAAGAAAAAGTGCGATGCATTGAACCAGCACATCATGACGCTGGCGGAGAACAGCCAGCAAATCGCACACTTGGCAAGCCCGGTAACCGGCGAAGCCGTGGTATGCAGCCAGCTGGACATGCTGTTTACCGCAGCAGTCAACAAAGGCATATCCAAATCCAAACAAATGGCGCAGCACGTTTGGGATATCTTTAAGCTGCAAGGCTCAACACTGAATAAAGACGGCCAGCCGCTGCAAGGCGATGAGGCGAATTTGGCAGAGCTCGAGCGTTTGGCCGGCGAGTTTAATGAGAATAAATTGGCACTTTTGCGCCAACTGGGTATTGCCAAGAAATAAGCTGAATGCGTTAAGCGATTCAATTAAAGCGCACCGTATCGCACGGTGCGCTTTTTATAGTCATTTAAAATAAGAATGGTACAGCGTTACTTCGCCTTGTTTGGCTAGGCAAACGTCCGCTGCTCCGGCAGCCGCCCTGCCCAATCGCAGGCAAACTGCCAGGCCGAGCGGCCGGAGCGGTTGCCGCGTGTTTGCGCCCATTGCAGCGCAGCTTTGCGGGCAGTTTCGTCGTAGTCAACGCCGAAATCGGCCAGCCAGTTTTGCACGGCCTGCAGGTAGTCGTTTTGGTCGAAGGGGTAAAAACTCAGCCACAGGCCGAAGCGGTCGGACAGGGAGATTTTTTCTTCCACGGCTTCTTTTTGGTGGATTTCGCCACGGATGCCGGTTGTGCCGCCGTTTTCATCCATATATTCGGGCATCAGGTGGCGGCGGTTGGAGGTGGCGTACACCAATACGTTGCTGCAGCGCTGCGACAGACCGCCGTCCAGCGTGGTTTTCAGGGCTTTGTAGGTTTCGTCGCCCTGCTCGAAGGATAAGTCGTCGCAGAAGACGATGAATTTTTCGGGGCGTTTTTCCAGCAGGCTCAGCAGCGCGGGCAGGCTGATTAAGTCGCTTTTATCGACTTCAATCAGGCGCAGGCCCTGCGCGGCGTATTCGTGCAGCAAGGCTTTGACCAGCGATGATTTGCCCGTGCCGCGCGAGCCGCTCATCAATACGTTGTT
The DNA here is from genome assembly GCF_001592185.1 of Bergeriella denitrificans NBRC 102155. Classification (GTDB taxonomy): domain Bacteria; phylum Pseudomonadota; class Gammaproteobacteria; order Burkholderiales; family Neisseriaceae; genus Neisseria; species Neisseria denitrificans. The sequence goes on along the minus strand of NZ_BCWL01000018.1, from coordinate 4,958 downwards.
AGCGGGGCGGCCGGCGAGAAACTGCTCGGTATTGCGTTTGAGCTGCTCGGTCTGCGTGCCGACGGCGGCCAGGCGGTCGAGCGGAAAGGTGTGCGGGTTCGGCAGGCTTTCCAATACGCCTTTGCGGCCGACGCTCTGCCAGCGGTAGGCCAGCGCCGTCCAATCGGTTGCGCCCGGCTCGGCGGGCAGAATCAAATCCAGGCGGTTTAACACCGAATGGGCTTTTTTCAAAAACTTGGCCAGTTTCATGATGGTCCTTTCAAGCACCCGCGTTCCGCTATCTGCCCTGCTGCGCCATCACGCGCATCACGGTATCGACGACGGCCTGCGTTTGCGGATCGATTTCGATATTGATTTCATCGCCTGCTTTCCGGCTGCCGAACAGGGTGCGCTGCAGCGTTTCCGGAATCAGGTGTACGTTAAACTCGCTGTCGCCGACTTCGCCTATGGTCAGGCTGCAGCCGTCCAGCCCCACAAAGCCTTTGGTCAGGATATACGGCTTGAGCGCTTCGGGCAGGGCAAACCAGACGGTGCGGTTCAGCGCGGTGTCTTCGATGCGGGTAATGTGCGTGACCGCCATCACATGGCCGCTCATCACATGGCCGCCGATTTCGTCGCCGAATTTGGCGGCGCGCTCGAGATTGACCCAATCGCCCGTTTTCAGACGGCCTAAATTGGTTTTCGCCAATGTTTCGCGCATCAAATCAAAGCTGACGCGGCGGCCGTTGATTTGCGTAATGGTCAGGCAGCAGCCGTTGTGGGCAACGGATGCGCCGATTTGCAGATTATCCGCCATCTCGGGCGGCAATTCGACCACATGGGTGCGGAAATCGGCAGCCGGCTCGGCCACTTCGATAATCTGCCCCATGCCTTGTACGATACCTGTAAACATAGTCTTCCTTTTCTGCCCGCTGCCCATTGCGGGGCGGGTTTAGGCCGTCTGAAAATGGCGGCTCACACGCCGGCCAGTTCCTCACGCATACGGTTAATCACGGCGCGGTAATCGGGCTGGCCGAAAATCGCCGAGCCGGCCACAAACGTATCCGCACCGGCTGCCGCAACGGCTGCGATATTGTCGGTTTTGATGCCGCCGTCCACTTCCAGCGCAATCCGCCGGCCGCTCTGCGCTTCGTATTCGTCCAACAGCTTGCGGACGCTGCGGATTTTTTCCAAAGTATGCGGAATAAAGCTCTGGCCGCCGAAGCCGGGGTTGACCGACATCAGTAGCACCATGTCCAAACGGTCGAGCACATGCGCCAATATGCCGACGGGCGTGGCCGGGTTCAGCACCAAGCCCGCCTGGCATCCGGCATCGGCAATCAGGCTCAGGCTGCGGTCGATATGGCGGCTGGCTTCCGGGTGAAAGGTAATGATGTCGGCGCCGGCTTTGGCAAACGACTGAATCAAATCGTCCACCGGCTCCACCATCAGATGCACGTCCACCGGCACGGTGGCATACGGCTTCAACGCCGCGCACACCATGGGGCCGAAGGTCAGATTGGGCACATAATGGTTGTCCATCACATCGAAATGGATTAAATCTGCGCCCGCTTCGATAACGCGGCTGACTTCCTGCCCCAGGCAGGCAAAATCGGCCGACAAAATGCTGGGGGCGATACGGAACTGCTTCATAAGAAACTCCCTAAAATCATGCGGTAGCGTGTGTTTTTCAGACGGCCTGCTGCGGCTTTTTGCGTCTGAGGGCAAAGCCGTGTATGCTTACAGCTTTCTTTGATAACTTTTTTCAATCATTATGAACTTACTCATCAGAATCAGCAACTTTATCGGCAACACCTTTGCGCTGTGGGCGGCATTGTGCGCGTTGGTGGCGTTTTTGTCACCCGAAACCTTCAAATGGGTGCTGCCGCATATTCCGCTGCTGCTCGGCATCATTATGTTCGGCATGGGCTTAACGCTCAGCCCTGCCGATTTCAAAATCATCGGCCGCCACCCCAAAGCCGTAATTATCGGCGTGGTCGCCCAATTCGTCATCATGCCGCTGACCGCTTACGGCTTGGTTAAGCTCTTCAACCTGCCGCCTGAAATCGCCATCGGCGTGATTTTGGTGGGCTGCTGCCCGGGCGGTACGGCTTCCAATGTGATGACTTATCTGGCACGCGGCAATGTGGCGCTCTCCGTGGCGGTGACTTCCGTTTCCACCCTGCTGGCGCCGGTACTCACGCCTGCCGTGTTCCTACTGCTGGCGGGCGAAATGCTCGACATCAACGCTTCGGCGATGTTTATTTCCATTGCCAAAATGGTTTTGCTGCCGATTGCGCTGGGTCTGATTGCCCACGGCCTGTTCCGCAAACAGACCGAGCGTGCGGCGGGTATGCTGCCGCTGGTTTCGGTGGTCGCCATTGCCCTGATTATCGGCGCGGTGGTCGGCGCGAGCAAGGGCAAAATCATCGAAAGCGGCCTGCTGATTTTCGGCGTGGTGGTGCTGCACAACGGCTTGGGCTACCTTTTGGGCTTTTTGGCCGCCAAACTCAGCAAGCTGCCGTATGACGCGCAAAAAACGCTGGCCATCGAAGTGGGGATGCAAAACTCCGGCCTCGGCGCGGCGCTGGCTGCCGCCCACTTTGCCGCTTCGCCGGTGACTGCCGTACCTTCCGCGCTCTTCAGCGTGTGGCACAATATTTCCGGCTCGCTGCTGGCTTCTTACTGGTCGGCCAAAGCGGATAAAACTGCCGAACCTGCCGAAGCGCCGTCCGATCGCAGCGCGTAATCACGATTCCGATACGCTTTTGCCCTATCCAAGCCGTCTGAAAACGCCGTTTTTCAGACGGCTTTTTTATGCCGTGTCGTCAGCGGGCTAACTCTGTAGCAGAATGAACTTACCGACTAGATAGTGAAACTCCTAAAAACAAAAATCTTTATTGCCGTCATTCCCGCATCAATGCTTCAATATCCGCCACGCTCTTCGGCGCCTGCGCCGTATAGTTTTCCGCGCCGTCGGCGGTCACCAGCACATTGTCTTCGATGCGGATGCCGATATTGTGGAACGCGGCGGGAATGTCGGCAGCTGCGGCGATATACAGCCCCGGCTCGATGGTGGTGGTCATGCCCGGGCGCAGCAGCAGCGGTTTGCCGTCTTGCCAGCGTTTGCCGACATCGTGTACGTCCAAGCCGACCCAATGGCCGAGACCGTGCATATAAAAACGCTGATACGCCTGCGATTCGATATTGCCCGCCACCGAGCCTTGCAGCAGCTTCAAATCAATCAGCCCCTGCACCAGAATATTCAAGGCCAACAGATGAATTTCGCCCCAGTCGGCCTGCGGCTTCACCGCGGCGATGGCCGCTTCGTTGGCCGCCAATACGATTTCATACACGTCTTTTTGCGCCGCGCTGAAACGGCCGTTCACGGGGAAGGTGCGCGTAATGTCGCCCGCATACAGGCCGTATTCCGCGCCCGCATCAATCAGCAGCAGCTCGCCGTCTTGCAGCGTATCCCGATTATCGACGTAATGCAGGCAGCAGGCGTTTTTGCCGCCGGCGACGATACTGTTATAAGCGGGGAACCGCGCGCCGTGGCGCATAAATTCGTGCAGGATTTCAGCTTCAATCTGCAGCTCGTTCAGCCCCGGGCGGGTCGTCTGCATGGCGCGGATATGCGCGCGCGCGCTGATGTCGCCTGCTTTTCGCAGCAGTTCGATTTCGTATTCATCTTTAACCAAGCGCATCGGATCCAATAGCGCGGCCAAGTCCGCCAGATTTTCAGGGGCATAACTGTTGGTCTGCACGCGGCGGCCGGCGCTTTGCTGCGCGGCGTGCCACAGCGCCATCACTTCGCGGTCGCGCTCGGGATACAGCCCCCACAGCGCGTACAGGCTTTTTTTGTTCAACAACAAGCGGCTCAGATGCTGCGGCCAAGTGTCGAAAGGATGGGCTTCGTCAAACGCAAACGCATCTGCCGCCGCATCCGGGCCGTAGCGGAAACCGTTCCAAATCTCGCCCAGCGGATCTTTGGGGCGGCAGAACAGCAGGCTTTTGCCGCTGGCGCCGTCGAGCAGCATCACCGCCTGCGGCTCGCCAAAGCCGCTCAGATAATGGAAATAGCTGTCTTGGCGGAACGGAAACTCGGTGTCGTTGCTGCGGCGCTGTTCGGGCGCGGCAAACAATACGGCCACGCCTTCGCTGCCGATTTGCGCCAAGACACGGCGGCGGCGTTCGATAAAGGGCGTAAGGTTCATAACTATCCTTTCGGTATCGGCAGCAGGCCGTCTGATTTTCAGACGGCCTGAGTTCATTGAATCAACTGATTGTTCTTGGCGGCATTCACCCGATGCGCCAGCCACAAAGCCGCCGCCGCGCCCGCCATATCGGCCGCGCCGTCGCCCCACGAGCCTTGCCGCGTGGCGGTAAACGCTGCCTGCGCCCATTCGCTCAACAGCGCATAAACCAAGGCACACAGCAGCAGGCCGCGATAGGGAATAGCCCGTTTTTCGCGGATAAAGGCTTTGGCACACAGCCAAAACTGGGCGAAAAACAGGGCAAAATGCGCGACCTTGTCGAAATGCGGAAACGGCGGCACACCGCCGCCCGCTTCGCGAAACAGCAGCGAGTAAATGCCGGCGGCCAGCCACAAGAGCGCGAGCAGGGTAAATCGATTACGCGGTATCGGCATATCAGGCTTCTTCGTCTAACCAGGTTTGGCAGATTTGCGCCAAGCGCCCGAATTTGCCGCCGCGCTGCGCCAAAATATCACGCCACTGCGACACTTCTTCGCGGCTCGGGGCTTCGTCGATGCTGCATTCATACAGCCAGAAATCCAGCGTTTCTTCAACGATGCCGACGGATTCGGTTTGGATAAGGGTTAACAGTTCGGACATAATTTCAGTAAAGACGATTGGAATAAAATGGAAACATAAACCGCATAACCGGCAGAAAAGCAGGCTTTTTCAGACGGCATCTGCGGCGGCAGAGCCGCTAAGGTGTAAGAAATCCTAGCGTTG
>NZ_BCWL01000017.1 GCF_001592185.1 Bergeriella denitrificans NBRC 102155 | reverse complement strand
ATTTTACCGGCTTTCGGTAGAAGCAGTCTTATACCGTTTTCAGACGGCCTTCTCTTTACAGCAGACACGCTACGCGAATGTGAAAAAGATGTCATCTTTTTGCAGCGAAATTTTGACAGAAATCAAACTTGCTTGATTTTTTTGAAATTTTATAACAATCAACCAAACCTATCCCGTAATTTATATTTTCATTATATTTCAATAAGATATTTAAAATCATCAATAAAAAATATAATACAACCCAATATCGTATTTTGTAAATTTCTAACAAACCGTTTCCGCGGCTTGAACATATTTCCATTAAAAATAAAAAATTACCCCATCCCTTCCTTTACTGACTGCGTAATTTTGTCCACAATCTTACAAGCCGTCTGAAAAACACAGCCTCCCCACCCCCGTCTCAAAACCTTTCACGATTTCTGCTACACTTTCACTTAATCGGCAGACGTTGATTTATATAAGAAAAGCCAAGTAAACCGCTCAGGTACTTTGACCGGCTGGCTGTAATAAAAGTACACATAACCTGCCGGCCCATACCTTTCCATTGCCACAGGACTTAATCATGAGTGAAAACTTATTAACCCTGACCATAGACGGGCACGAAGTCAAAGCCTCTCCCGACTCGTCCATCATCCAAGCCTACGCCCGTTCGGGCAATGCGCTGACCGCCAACGTCGGCTGCATGGGTCAAGGCGTATGCGGATCCTGCCGCTGCATGATCCGCAAAGAAGGCGACCGCGAAGTCACCACCGCGCTGGCCTGCGAAACCAAAGTCGAAGCCGGCATGCAGGTCAGCTTTATCGACTATTTCATTCCCGAACACATCCAATACTACGACGTCAGCGAGGTCGGCGACGGTTGGAACTGGCTCGACGACACCACAAAAGCCTTTCCCGAAGCGCAACACTGCCGCCACTGCGGCGGCTGCAACAGAGCCTGTCCGAAAGGTTTGGAAGTGGAAAAAGGCGTCGCGCAAGTCGTATCCGGCGACTTCGGCGCCGCATCCGACACTTTCGACCAATGCGTGATGTGCAACCTCTGCACCCTCTCCTGCCCCGAACACATCCGCCCCAACCACTTGGGGCTGTTCGCACGCCGCATGAAAGCCGCGCGGACATTGCGCCCGGTCGACCTCATGCGCCGCCTGCAGGAAATCGACAGCGGCAAAATGACCGTTACCTTTGAAGAGGAGGCCGTGTAATGACTCGGAAATTTACCGGTATCGACTACGAAACCGCCCTGAAAAACCTGCGCGAATCTTCATTGGAGCTGCGTGGCGACCTGCCACCCAAAGAGGAATTGCTGAGCAAATACCATCCCGACTACCAAGCCGGTGCGCGCGTGAAGCTGCCCATCGGCCCGAACACGGGCGACTACTGCCATCCCGACTTGGCCAAACTGCTGACCAGCCAACCCTTGATCGACGACTACGACTTGTCGCGCGCGGTGCACTTGAACACCGACGTTTTGGTAATCGGCGGCGGCGGCGCGGGTGCGGCGGCGGCATTGTCGGCCACCGAAGCAGGTGCGCGCGTGATTATGGCCAACAAACTGCGCATCGGCGACAGCAACACCGTGATGGCCGAAGGCGGCATGCAGGCGGCAGTCGGTGCCGACGACAGCCTGCAGCAACATTTCGACGACACCATCAAAGGCGGCCATAACGCTGCGAAAAAAGAGCTGGTCGCACAAATGGTCACCGACGCGCCGTCTGCCGTGCGCTGGCTGATTGGCTTGGGCATGACGTTTGACCTGGCCAAAGGCGAAGGCAGCAACGGCCATCTGAGCCGCAAACGTGCGGGCGGTACGACCGTTCCCCGTATTTTGAGCTACCGGGACTTTACCGGCTTGGAAATGATGAGGGTGCTGCGCGAAGCAGTCGAACTGGACGAAAACATTACCCAGCTCAACCGCCATCCTGCGATTGAATTGTTGTCGGACGAACACGGCCGCTGCGTCGGCGCGATTCTATACGATCTGGAAAACCGTTCCTTGGTATTGGTGCACGCCAAATCCGTGGTATTGGCCACCGGCGGTTCAGGCCGTCTGCACCTGCAGGGTTTCGCCACTTCCAACCACTACGGTGCGACAGCCGACGGCTTGGTGATGGCCTACCGTATCGGCGCGAAGCTGCGCGACGTCGACTCCTTCCAATACCACCCCACCGGAGTCGCCCACCCGCCGCATTTGGCCGGCGCGCTGATTTCCGAAGCCGTGCGTTCCGCCGGTACCAAATTGGTTAACGGCTTGGGCGAGCGTTTTGTTGACGAATTGCAACCGCGCGACGTGGTGGCGGCAGCGATTTTGCGCGAAGTGGCCGAAGGCCGCGGCGTGGAACGCGACGGCCAGCTTGGTGTTTTCCTGGATACCCCGCGTCTGATTGAAAACGATCCCGACGTATTGAGCCGTTTGGTCACGCTGGGACACGTCGCCCACAAATGCGGCATTGATCCGGCGGTCGAGCCGATGATGATTCACCCGACCCTGCACTACCAAAACGGCGGCATGGAAATCAACGGCGACGGTTCAACCTCCGTTCCGGGCCTGTACGGAGCCGGCGAAGTAACCGGCGGCATCCACGGCCGCAACCGTCTGATGGGCAACGCACTTTTGGACATCATCAGCTTCGGCCGCCGCGCCGGCATTGCCGCCGCCACATCCGGCCTGCCGCTGAAAAAAGTACGCGGCGGCGTGGACCATGTCCACAACCTGCAACGCGAAATGACCCGCGCCGGTTTACACAGCGATGTCAAAGCACCGGTACTCTATCCCGACTACGGCAAATTCGATTTGCGCGAACACGCAGGCTTGCAAGGAGAACAATCATGAATCAGGCAAATCAAAACTTACTGCACCCGTCGCGCCGCGTCGGCGCGGATTTGGCGGCATGGCGCAAAGTCGGCGGCGGCAAAGGCCTGCTGGCTGCCTTGTCCGCCCCCGAAAACATCATCGCCACTTTGCAAGACGCGAATCTTTGCGGCATGGGCGGTGCCGGTTTTCCGACTTGGCGCAAGTGGGAAGCCGCAGTCGCCGCACAAAGCAAAAACGGCGACAAATACGTTGTCTGCAACGCCAACGAAGACGAACCGGGCACCTTCAAAGACCGCGTACTGCTGGCGGAAACACCCCACCAAGTCATCGAAGGCGTGCTGATTGCCGCCGTGGCCTGCCGTGCCAACAAAGCGGTTTTGTATGTCAATCCGCACCAAACCGAATCCATCGCCTCGCTCACGCCCGCCATCGAAGAATGGAAAACAAGCGATTTGTTCATCCGCATTGAAAACTATTTGGGCAAACCGCTGGACTTGCAGCTGGTGAAAACATCCGGACGCTATATCGGCGGCGAAGAAACCGCCGTCATCTCCTGGTTGGAGGGCAATTTCCCGTTTCCGCGCCGCAAACCGCCGTTTCCGGCCGAAAGCGGCGTATTCGGCGCGCCGACGCTGATCAACAACACCGAAACCTTCGCCAACATTCCGCAAATCCTCGCCAACGGTGCCGAATGGTATCGGAATTTGGGCTTGGGCGAAGCCGCCGGCACCAAACTCTACTCACTCTCCGGCGACGTATTGAACCCGGGGCTGTACGAGCTGCCGATGGGCACCACCCTGCACGAGCTGATTTACGTCCACGGAGGCGGCATGCTCGAAGGCCGCACCTTTAAAGCCGTGTTTACCGGCGGCCCCTCGAATACGCTTCTGACTGCCAAAGATTTGGACGTGCCTCTGGACTTCGTCTCCGTGCGCGAACGCAAATCCAGCCTCGGCACCGGCGCGATGATTGTCATTTCCGAAGGCACCAGCGTCGTACGCAAAGTATCGGAATACGTGGAATTTTTCGCCGCAAACTCCTGCGGCCAATGCCCGCCCTGCAAAGGCGGCACCTTCCAACTTTCCCGCCTCCTCAACCGCGTGGACACCGGTATCGGCACCGCCGACGATTTGCACGCCCTGCAAAGCCTGTGCAAGCTGCTGCCGCACAGCGGGCGCTGCGGCCTAATCGACGGTGCGGTAACGGTATTGCAAAGCTCGCTGCGTACCTTCCCCGAAGAATACGGCCTGCCGGGAGAGCAGGAACGGTAATTTTTCAGACGGCCTTGAATGCGTTTAAGGCCGTCTGAAAATGTTTCTGTGTGACACAAGTCATTTCGTTAGATTGAGACAAGACAGCTTAGTCGGGCTTCCTCTTTGAGCCGGACGCAACAACGCCGTATCAATCCAACGGGACGAGTATATAAAATGAGTAGGTTGGATCTTAGCACGGTCGGAGCTAGGTATTGCCGGGCTGAAGCCCAGCCTACGCATTACTCATAATAGTGGTGCGTATTGTGTAGCTTGGGTTGTAAACCCGACACGTTTGGATTTGTAGAATATTTGTCGGGATTTCATCTCCCAGCCGACACCTTTTTCAGACGGCCTTAAATCAACATATTGAAATTTATAAAAATTATAATGAACAGGCTGGGCTTCAGCCCAGCAAAACCTTACCCCTACTGAGTCTGCTCATTACAGTTTCTTGGAAATTTGACTAGTATAAATGCCGTCTGAAACCCGATTCCCCTTTTATTTTTATACCTTCAGGAGATTCAAAATGGGCTTTAAGCCAATTCCCGCAGCCGTCGCGCTGATACTGACGCTGCTTATCTGGTTCATCATTCCGGTACCGGAAGGCGTGTCGCCGCAGGCCTGGCACCTGCTGGCCTTGTTTGTCGGCATCATTGCCGGCATCATCGGCAAAGCCATGCCGATTGGCGCGATGGCGATTCTGGGCATCACACTGGTTGCGCTGACCGGCGTGACCGTACCCGAACTGGTGGACGGCGAACCGGTCAAAAACCCGGCCGGACAAGCCATCAAAGACGCATTGAGCAGCCTCAACAACTCGCTGATTTGGATGATCGGTATCGCCATCATCATCTCGCGCGGCCTCTTGAAAACCGGCCTCGGCATGCGCATCGGTTACCTGTTGATTTCCCTGTTCGGCAAACGCACGCTGGGCGTAGGCTACAGCCTGGCAATCGCCGACCTCTTCATCGCACCGGTCACCCCCTCCAACACCGCACGCGGCGGCGCGATTGTGCACCCGATTATGAAATCCATCGCCCTGAGTTTCGATTCCGACCCTGAAAAAGGCACGGAAGGCAAAATCGGCAAATATCTGGCACTGGTCAACTACCACGCCAACATCATCTGCTGCATCATCTTCATCACCGCCACAGCCCCCAATCCCCTAGTGGTCGAATTGGTTGCCAAAGCCACCGATTCCGACATCCACCTCTCTTGGGGCACATGGTTTGCCGCCATGGTCGTACCCGGCTTGGCCGCCCTGCTGCTGATGCCGCTGGTGCTGTATTTCCTCTACACCCCCGAAATCAAGCAAACACCGAACGCTACCTCTCTGGCCAAAGAGCAGTTGAAAGAAATGGGACCGATGAAGCGTGAAGAAAAAATCATGCTGGGCATCTTCCTGCTGCTGCTGTTTTTATGGGCGGGCGTACCGGACATGCTGTTCGGCATCAAAATCGATGCCACCACCACCACCTTCCTCGGATTCGCACTCTGTCTGCTGACCGGCGTACTGACTTGGGACGACGCTCTGAAAGAAAAAGGCGCGTGGGATACCGTGGTGTGGTTTGCCGCATTGGTCATGATGGCCAACTTCCTCAACAAACTCGGCTTAATCGGCTGGCTCTCCGACTACCTGCAAGCCGGTATTTCAGGCATGGGCTTAGGCTGGCAAGGCGGCTGCGCCCTTCTGATGCTGGCCTACCTCTACGCACACTACGTCTTCGCCAGCGGCACGGCGCACGTTACCGCCATGTTCGGCGCATTCTACGGCGCAGGCTTGGCCTTGGGCGCCCCGCCCATGCTGTTTGCCCTGATGATGGCTGCCGCCACCGGCATCATGATGTCGCTGACCCACTACGCATCAGGCTCTTCCCCCGTGATTTACGGCTCGGGTTTCGTCACCATGACCGAATGGTGGAAAGCCGGCTTCATCATGAGCGTTTTAGAACTCCTGATTTTCGCCACCATCGGCCTGGCCTGGTGGAAGGTATTGGGCCATTGGTAAACCCGCATTGGGTTGCAGAAACCGCATAAAGCAGAAAAAGCCGTCTGAAAAACAAGCGATTTTCAGACGGCTTTTTTGTAGGCGGATTGCGTAGATTGTTGTGGATTGGGTGTTCGTCTCGTGGTGCTACAATGGGATTCCGCACCGATTGATAACTGATAAGTTATATTGTTGTAGCTCCCTCTCTCATCTCGTAGTGCTACAATTTCTAGAAAAGTTTGATGTTGACGCAAATTGTTGTAGCTCCCTCTCTCATCTCGTAGTGCTACAATTATAAATCAATCAAATTTGTAGGACCGAAAGTTGTAGCTCCCTCTCTCATCTCGTAGTGCTACAATAGCGATAACTTTGGCATCTACGCTTTCATTGTTGTAGCTCCCTCTCTCATCTCGTAGTGCTACAATGCCCCAGCTTAAGCAGGCATCCGGCCATTCGTTGTAGCTCCCTCTCTCATCTCGTAGTGCTACAATATACGGAAGCAGTAGCTGTCCGGTTTTAAAGTTGTAGCTCCCTCTCTCATCTCGTAGTGCTACAATGTCGACAACAGGGTTTGGCAGACCAAAAAGGTTGTAGCTCCCTCTCTCATCTCGTAGTGCTACAATCCCTGATATCAACTTGTTTTCGGAGTGATAGTTGTAGCTCCCTCTCTCATCTCGTAGTGCTACAATTGCCGCGAAGTGTGATAGCCCGCTGACCAAGTTGTAGCTCCCTCTCTCATCTCGTAGTGCTACAATCAAAGCGGAGCGGGAGCGTGCCGAAATCATGTTGTAGCTCCCTCTCTCATCTCGTAGTGCTACAATGCACGCCCATAACGTAGTATCTTGCGATTAGTTGTAGCTCCCTCTCTCATCTCGTAGTGCTACAATACCCAAGCCGGGAACCCTTATAAAACAAGGGTTCCCGGCTTTATTTCTGCCTAAAATTCCGTTTTAAAACAGCAAAAGCTGGTCGGCGTTGACCTTTTTTTCGCGCGTTTTCGGCTCGCCGATCAGCATCACCATACCCGCATACTGCTTTTCCGTTACCTCCAAATAACGAACCTGACCCTCTTCGGGCAGCTGTTGCAGCAGCCTTTTGTGGTGTTTCTGCAACGCATCGCGCCCGCGAACGATACGCGAATACACCGACAATTGCAGCATCTGGTAGCCGTCTTTCTGCAAAAACTTACGGAATTGGTTGGCCGCCTTGCGTTTGGCGGCGGTGGTAACGGGCAGGTCGAAAAAGACGATTAAGCGCATAAATTTGGCCTCATTCATAATCATGCTCTTTCAAAGGCAGCATTTGCGGCAGTTTCAGCAGCTTGGGATTGTTTTCGATTAATGCCGTCTGAAAAGACTGTATGGTGCGGTCGATGGCGGCCAACAGGCTGTAACGGCGTTTGTCGAGCATAATCTGGCAGCAAAGCAGCCCCACCAGCTTGCGCTTGATTTCGGGCGAAAGCGTTTCAGGCAGGCTTTGCGTACACACGGCGTCGAACACCAGCAAATCCACAATCTGCCGGTAAGGCTCGATAAAATCGTCGGCCAGGTTAAATGCATTCAGCTCGCTCTTGTGCTGCAAACCCAGCGCGGGCAGAAAACCATATTGCACCAGCGCGCGGGCAACAGCGGAACGCACAATACTGTAACCGTAATTCAGACAGGCATTGACGGCATTTTCCTGATTGCGGGTAAACGCATCGCCAAACAACAGGGGAAAATACAGCGCGGCGGCCTGCCCTTCGGCATAGCCTTTGTCGCCTGACTTCACTTCATCCGCCAGAGCATTCAGACGGCCTGCACCGATATCGTGACCGCTGTAACCCAGCAGCCAAGCCTGATTGCGGATTTTCTGCCGCACAATCCGCTGCCAAAGCTGCTTTTTCTGCGGCTGCGTCATATGAATTTGCAGCTTGAGGATTTTCAGGCTGCGGTGGTATCGGGCAAACGGCAGCCATTGTCCGCAGGGTAGAAATTGCTCGTCGCAGGTCAGCAGGGTAACGCCGTATTGCGCCAGCGCAGACAACAGCGGCGCAGTTATCACCACTTCGCGTGCTTCTATCACGATAACGGCTATATCCTCCAGCGGTACCGGGATGGCTTCGTCTTGCTGGATTAGCAGGTGGTTATGTTGCAACGACAAACGGGCAGGCCGGCTAATCAGGATACTGCGCCAAGTCATGTTGCTTTCTCCGTATGTTTTTAGCACGACAGGCCGTCTGAAAACTTTTCAGACGGCCTGCGGCATTTATTTTTTGTTTTTCAATTCAAGGCGTTTTTCGGGCTTACACAAGCGGATTTTCTTGCCTAGCGGATCGATTTGGTATTTTTGGAAGGATAATGCGGTTTTTACGCCAACACCTTCTAACATTCCATTTTTACCAATCTTACTATCCAGATCATGAATCCGAATATTTATATTGCCTGTACCACGATGACAACTGGCGAAATAACCGAAAATCCGCCCTTTTTTTGTGATTACTTCCACCAAATCATTCGGATAAAGCGAAAATTTAAACGCAAAGCTTTCATCCATCACCTCCCAGTCTGCTTCATCCTTACCCTGTACCACCGCCCGATTCGGCAACACCCCTTTCGCCACCTGCCACGCATAAACCGGCACCAGATAGTTTTTACCGTTCTTCCCGAACACATCCACGCGCACCATAGTCGCATTATCGGCAATGCCGTTACCGTCGCGCACCATCACACCGGTTTTCTGCACATCCTCCACGCGCACGGCTTTAACCAAAGCCCCTTGTCTGCCGTCTTTCGCCGGTTTGTAAAACGGCTCGGCGAATGCCTTAACCGGGTCATCGTTATGCGCCCGAAGACGCGCTTCCAAAGCCGCATAAAGCGCAGGTTCCCGTGCCTGTTCATAACCGACGATTTTTTCAATATCTTTTAATTTCAACTGCGTCAGCGGCTTTTTCACCACGCTGATATTTTCAGACAGCCGTTTTGCCGATTTAACGGTTTCCAAATGCCCCTGCCCCGTCATCTTACGGTTCGGCGCACGGGAAACAAACAGCGGCGTAACATATTCATGCAGAGCCTGCGGACGCGAATTGAGTTCCTTGGCGAGTTCCTCACGCGGCCGGTCGCTGAACACCCGTATCGTCACTTCCTTCCGGAAAAAATCCCACGGCTGCGGAATGCGCGGCTTCACTTCGCCGGTTTCGGTATCCACTGTTTCCAGCGTTTCACGCCGCTGCATGGCTTTGGTGATTTTCTGCTGCATGGATACGGTGGAACACGCCACCACAACCGCATCCAGCGCATGGTGGCGGTCATTGTCTTCACGCACTTTCCGCAAGCCCCACAAGCCGCGCAAGAGCGATGTGATTTGGCCGTTTGAAGCAAACACACGCCGCTTGCCCCTGCCTTCCAAATGCAGGTTTTCTTCGATGAAATGGCACAAAAAGCGGGCAATATAGCGCGTATCGTTCAGATTGCGCTCCAAAAAGCCCTGCTCGGCTTTGCTGTCGAGTTTGGCCGTCTGAATCCGCTGTTTCTTGGCATACGGGAAATGGCAGGCCGCCACACGCGCCTGAAATTCGCGCCAGCGTTGGCTGTTGCTTGCGCCGTCCAAATATTCATACGGCGTTTGGTTGCGCTTTTTCTGGTTTTCGCTGCCCAGCACCAGCACTTTATTGTTGAAACTGTCGTCCCAAGTGCGCGAAAACGGCAGCGCGTGGTCGATTTCGACATAGCCATCGTCGTCCAAGCGGCGCAAATCAATTTCCGCACCCGAATACAGACATTTGCATTGCTGCTGTTTGTAAAGGCGCAACTTCAAAATATCCCGACCTTTGGGTTCGCCGGCAAAATTTGGGAACAATTCTTTAAAATCCGCTGCCGCCCGTTCGCGCTCTTTGCGGTTTTCTTCCTGCCGCTTTTCGATTTCCTTGCGGTCTCTAAACGATTTGCCCAACTCGCGCGCCGTTTCAATATGCACGCGCTGCGGCGAACCGTAGCGGCGGATAATGGCGTTAACCACTTTGCGCGCTTGGGTTAAGGTACGGAACACAACAGGGTTGCGGACTTCGTCAGCGGGAATGGTGGGCAGCAGGCGGCTGATTTGCACCGGTTTGCTGCCGTAATGATCGCCGTAAACCGCTGCGCAAGCCTCATCATAACGCTTGCCTACTTCCATAATCGGCAAGATTTTATCCAATGCTTTCAGGGATAATTGAATAAATTTATCAAAGCTAATACCGGCCAACAGCGCATTCAACACGTTTTCAGGCAGCTTAAATTCTGCCAAATGCGCGGTAATATCTTCATCGGTTTTATAAAGCGAAAAAGCCGTACCGACGGCATCCAACCATTCAGGCTGCGTGGCCAAGCCCTGCCATTCGGTTTTCAAGCCCGCCTTTTCCAATACGCTGCGGATTTTGTGGTAA
This sequence comes from Bergeriella denitrificans NBRC 102155, assembly GCF_001592185.1. Lineage (GTDB taxonomy): Bacteria > Pseudomonadota > Gammaproteobacteria > Burkholderiales > Neisseriaceae > Neisseria > Neisseria denitrificans. Next base: position 6,223 of record NZ_BCWL01000017.1, on the reverse strand, counting down.
GCCTTCATTTCCATCAGCGCGCCGCTTTCGGCTTTAAGGCCGTCTGAATCTTTGCCGTAGCGCAAACCTTTGAACACTGCATCGGCAGGCAAATCCAATAATTTCCGCGCCTGCGCGTAAGTGAATTTGGCTTTTTTATACGGCTCGTCCAGCAGCATTTTGCGCTCGGCTTCTTCCAAAGGCCGCTCTTCGCCGTTATGCAGAATGCGCAGATTATTCAGCTTGGTCAACCACACAAACCGCTCGGCGGAATAGGTATTTTTGGCCGCTTTGTATTCGGAAGGCTCAAACGTACACTTGCCCAACATCTTCAGCACCGCCTCACCCTGCAAAGCGCTTCGCTGCGTCATCAGCAAATCTTCAACTTTGCCTTCCAACTCCGCTGCGGCAAACGGATTACCGAAACTGCGCTGCTTTTCAAACAAAAGACGCAGCTCTTTTTGCAGATCTTGGCGGTTGAACGTATGCGAATAATCGCCGCCTTTGTTGCGCATATGGCCGTTTTGCACAGCAAAATGCTTCACCGCCAATTCCGCCGGCGTGCGGTAAGCATCCTGCTTCAATAATTCGCTGTTTGCCGCCACACCGGCCAGCAAGCGACCCTGCTCCGAATGTTTATCTGTTTCATTGATTTCGCTTTTACGCTGCGACAAATAACCGCGGTGTTTCACCAAATGCAGCAGCACCGCCGCCCATTCTTTGGCTTCCAGCTTTCTGTCCAGTCCCGCCGCACGCAACTGCCACACATCAACCGGCAAATCCCGAACCAAACCGTCGGCATCAAAATCCGCAGCCGCCAACACGCCTTCGCGCTTCAACAAACGGCGCAAACGCAGCAAACGGTGCGCCCTGCGTCGGATTAAGCGGCGCACGCTGCGCGCCTGCCGCCGCGCCAAAGCCAGCGAATCCCCGGTTTTCGGCACTTCCGCCCGCTCAAACGTGCGCACGCCGCAATCAATCAGGCCGACCGGATGCTCATCCTCATCCACCGATACCAAAGCCCAGCCCACCGAAGCAATACCCAAATCCAATCCGAGAATATAGCGCGGCATGGTTTTCACCTTTCTCTTCCTTGCTCAAATCTATAAAACAATACCTTAGCGTATTTTCCCACTCCGCATCGGCGTTGACAACCGCCGCTTCCGTTTATAAAATACGCCCTATTGTTGCACTACGAGATGAGAGCCGTTGCTACAATAAGGCCGTCTGAAAAGACGCGCCGCGACGTAAAATACTTTATGTATGAGCCCCTGTTTGAGTTTTCTTAAACAGGGGCATCGTCTTTTTCAGACGGCCTGTTTCCGGCCATGCACCGCAAACCGGCTTTCCCATGCAAAAAGGCCGTCTGAAAACGCAGCCATACTGCTTTCAGACGGCCTTTGTTATACAATTCGCCTATCCTTATCTTCACCCGCAAACTATCGTGAAAATCCTGATTCTCGGCAGCGGCCAGGTCGGCTCTACCGTTGCCCAAAACCTGGCGCAGCTGCCCAGCAACGATGTAACCATCGTCGATATCGACGAAAAAGCCCTGCAACTCATCGGCAGCCGCTGCGATGTGCAAACCATTACCGGCAACGGCGCATCGCCGTTTGTGTTGCAGCAGGCCGGGGCGGAGGATGCCGATTTGCTGCTGGCGCTGACCCGCAGCGACGAAACCAATATCGTGGCCTGCAAAATCGCCGCTGATTTGTTCAACATCCCCAGCCGCATCGCCCGCGTGCGCTCGCGCGAATATCTGGAATACCGTGTGGACGGCGATAAAGGCGATACCGACAGCCTGAGCTTTTTCAACATCACCGAAACCATCAGCCCCGAGCAGCTGGTTACCGAGCGGCTGGTCGGTCTGCTCAGCTACACCAGCGCGCTGCAGGTATTGAATTTTGCCGACGACCGCGTGCGTATGGTGGTGGTGCAGGCGCGTTTGGGCGGTTTGCTGGTCAACAAGGAAATCGCCGAAATCAACGCCCACCTGCCCGACGGCGTGGACTGCCAAATCTGCGCGATTTACCGCAACAACCGCCTGATTGTGCCCACGCCGCAAACCGTCATCATCGAGGGCGACGAAGTGTTTTTCGTTGCCAGCAGCAACAGCGTAGCCGCGATTATGCGCGAGCTGCGGCCGAAAGAAGCGCGCAACCGCCGCATCATGATTGCCGGCGGCGGCAACATCGGCTACCGCCTGGCCAAAGAGCTGGAGTCGCAATACGACATCAAAATCATCTCGCGCAATCCCGGCCGCGCCGAATGGCTGGCGGAAAACCTCGACAATACGCTGGTGCTGCAAGGCTCGGCCACCGACGAATCGCTACTGGCCGAAGAATACATCGACGAAATCGACGTTTATTGCGCGCTGACCAACGATGATGAAAACAACATCATGTCCGGGCTTTTGGCCAAAAACCTCGGCGCCAAGCGCGTGATTGCCATCGTCAACCGCTCCAGCTATGTGGATTTGCTGGAGGGTAATAAAATCGACATTGTAGTTTCCCCGCATCTGATTACCATCGGCTCGATACTCGCACACGTCCGCCGAGGCGACGTGGTAGCCGTGCATCCGCTGCGGCGCGGTACGGCGGAAGCCATCGAAGTGATTGTCCACGGCGACAAAAACACCTCTGCCATCATCGGCCGCCGCATCTGCGATGTCCAATGGCCGCAGGGCTGCCACTTCGCCGCATTGGTACGCGGCAGCGAAGTCATCATGGGGCATCACGAAGAAACCGTGCTGCAGGAAGGCGACCACGTCATCTTCTTCGTCGCCCGCCGCCGCGTATTGCGCGAATTGGAAAAACTGATTCAGGTGAAAATGGGCTTTTTCGGTTGAACCTGTTCCGAAACGATATAGAAAAGCCGTCTGAAAATCTCCATTTTCAGACGGCTTTTAAGTTTGCAAGTTCGAGCGTGATGCAAAATCAAAGCAATACGGCACGCTGTATCCAAGCATCATAAACAAACAGGCCGTCTGAAAACCCTATTTTCAGACGGCCTGTTATGCTTTATCTTAATCCGATACGTATTCAAAATGCGCCGGGAATTAAACCTTGCCCCACACTTCTTCTACGATTTCGCGTACCAGTTCCAGTTTTTTCCACTGGTCTTCTTCGGTCAGGACATTACCCTCTTCGGTAGATGCGAAGCCGCATTGCGGGCTGAGGCAGAGTTGGTTGATATCGACATATTGCGCTGCTTCTTTGATGCGCTCGATGATGGCGGCTTTGTCTTCCAAATCGCCGTTTTTCGAGGTAATCAGGCCCAATACGACTTGCTGGTTTTGAATAAAGCGCAGCGGTTTGAAGTCGCCGGCGCGGTCGCTGTCGTATTCGAGGAAGAAGCCGTCTACATGACAACCGCCGAACAGGATTTCCGCCACCGGCTCGTAGCCGCCGCTGGAGAACCAGGTTGAGCGGAAGTTGCCGCGGCAGATGTGCATGGTAATCGCCATATCGGCCGGCGCGGCGTCGCGGATGTCGTTGAGCATTTTAACGTAGCGTTTGGCCACGGCATCGATGTCCACGCCCTGCGCGGTGTAGAGCGCGCGTTTTTCTTCGGAGCAGAATTCGCCCCATGCGGTATCGTCCAGCTGCAAAATGCGGCAGCCGGCGGCATACAGGGCGTTGACCGCGTCGATGTAGGCGGCGGTGGTATCGGCAAACAGCTGCTCTTCGTTGCCCGCATAGCGCTCGATTAATTGCGGATTGGGCGTGCGCACGCAGGTAATCAGGTGCAGCATGCTCGGCGAGGGAATGGTGAATTTCACGGGATAATCGCCGGCGGCTTTTTGCAGGCCTTTGAAGTGGTCGATAAACGGATGCACTTTCGGAAATTCGATTTTGCCGGTGATTTTCAGGGTCACAGGGCGGTGCATATGCGCTTTAAACTGGGTGCTGTATTCTTTGGCGTCTTCCAGCTCCACGCCCAGAAGCTCAAACAGGAAATCCAAGTGCCACCAGGTGCGGCGGAATTCGCCGTCGGTGACGTTCGGCAAGCCGACGGCTTTTTCCTGAGCCACCAGCTTGGCCACTTCCGCATCTTCCACGGCGTGCAAATCCTCTACCGAGCATTCGCCGCACACGCATTGGCGGCGCGCCTGCTTGAGCGCGTCGGGGCGCAGGAAGCTGCCCACGATGTCGAAACGGAACGGCGCGCGGTCGCGCAGGGTGGCTTGGGGAAACAGTTTGCTCATGGCGGTATCCTTTTGGGGTATTCGGTCGTTATCGTGAAATGAAATAAAAAAGATGCGGGGCAGCCTGCTTCGGCTCTGCTTTCGCAGCCGACATTATGCCGCAGCTTTTTTATTGGATTTCGTTCGCGCTACGGCTTTAAGTATAGCAGAAAGGCCGCCCCTGCTGACGCGGATATGGTGCGATGCCGCCTGAAAAATTCAGATGTTAAAGATTAATTTGATTCATATCCATAGGGAGCAAAAAAGGCCGTCTGAAAATGCGTATTTTCAAACAGCCTTTTGTTTATCCAAACCTTACTCGATATTCTGCACCTGCTCGCGCATCTGCTCAATCAACACTTTCAATTCAACCGAAGCCTGCGTGCATTCCGCCGCAATCGCCTTGCTGCCCAGCGTATTCGCTTCGCGGTTCAATTCCTGCATCAAAAAGTCCAAACGCTTGCCCGCGCTGCCTTTATCCTCGGTCACAATGCGGCGCACTTCAGCGATATGCGTGCGCAGGCGGCTGAATTCCTCATCGACATCCGATTTCTGGATAAACAGCGCAAATTCCTGCTGCAGGCGGTCGTTGTCGATATGACCCACCGCTTCGGCCAGGCGCGCGCGCACTTTTTCCATATGCGCTTCCAAAAGGCTTGGGAAGGTTTGACTTAATGCATCGACGATTTCCGTCATACCGCCCAAACGCTGCAGCAAATGCTCCGCCAGCTTCGCCCCCTCGCGGATACGCGCGGAATTAAAATCCTGCAAGGCCTGCGACAACAAAGCCTGCACGGTTTTCGCAAAAGTATCCGCGTCTTCGTTTTGGCTCGCCAACACCCCGGGGAATTTCAAAATATCCGCCACCGTCAACTTGCCCAAATCCCCGTGCTGCTTGCGCCACTGCTTATTCAGCTTCGCCAGCCGGTCAACCAGCTCCTGATTGACCGCCAAGCCCTGCCCGCCCTGCGCAATATCCTGCACCTGAATACGGCACTCCAGCTTACCGCGCGCCGCCGCCGCCGCAATCTGCTCGCGCAACGCGCCTTCCAAATGGCGCACATCCTCCGGCATGCGGAACTGCACGTCCAAATAACGGTGGTTCACCGCACGGATTTCCAAATTAACGCGCTTGCTGCCGCATTCTCCGGCCACATTTGCAAAGCCGGTCATACTTTTAATGCTCATATGTTTTACTCCGTTTCCAATTCAATCACGAGTGAAATCACTACCCAATATAGCACATTCCCCGCATGCTATAATTGCGCCACACCAAATTTCAAGGATTGACCATGCACCCCATCCGCACGACCCGCGCCGCCGACAGCCTGCGCGACATCAAAATCACCCCCGATTTCCTGCCGCATGCCGACGGATCGGTCTTAATCGAATGCGGCAACACCAAAGTCATCTGCACCGCCTCCATCGACGAAAACGTACCGCCGTTTCTGCGCGGTAAAGCACAAGGCTGGGTCACCGCCGAATACGGCATGCTGCCCGCCTCCACCGCCTCGCGCATGCGCCGCGAAGCCACCGCGGGCAAACAGTCCGGCCGCACCCAAGAAATCCAACGCCTCATCGGCCGCGCCTTACGCGCCGTGGTCGACATGAACAAACTGGGCGAACGCCAAATCCTGATCGACTGCGATGTCATCCAAGCCGACGGCGGCACGCGTACCGCCTCGATTACCGGCGCATTCGTCGCCCTGAAAATGGCGGTGGACAAACTGCTTTCAGACGGCCTGATCAGCGAAAACCCGATTGCCGAAGCCGTAGCCGCCGTCTCCGTCGGCGTCGTCGGCGGCACGCCCCTGCTGGATTTGGACTATCCGGAAGATTCCGGCTGCGACAGCGATGTCAACATCGTCATGACCGCATCAGGCAAAATCATCGAAATCCAAGGCACGGCCGAGGGCGCGCCCTTTTCCATCGAAGAATTGGGCAAACTGATTGCGCTGGGTCAGAAAGGCATCGCCGAATTGGTGCAACACCAGCAAAACGCGCTGGCGCAGGCAGCGCAGGCCGTCTGAAAAACGCAGCCTGTTATACCAATTTATA
>NZ_BCWL01000016.1 GCF_001592185.1 Bergeriella denitrificans NBRC 102155 | reverse complement strand
ATAATAGTGAACCAAAATAAAAAAGCTATGGCAGCGGCTATGCCGAAGCATGAAGCCGGTTTTCAGACGGCATCAAATCCCGTGCATAAACGCAGCCCAAAGCCGACCAACCAAGCTGCCCCCGTGCAAACATGAAAAAGCCGTCTGAAAACACGGTTTTTCAGACGGCCTGTTGCGGCTTTACACCAGCGAATTGTAATAAGCGTAGGCTTCATCCATATTGTCAAAGCGGCTCATGTGTCCGTCTTCCAGCACCATCGCATTATCGCAATACTGCTTCATCGCGCTGACGCTGTGCGATACCAGGATAATCGAGCGGTCTTTGCGCTTTTCGAAAAGCTCGTAGCGGCATTTATCGGCAAAGCGCGAATCGCCCACGGCAATCACTTCGTCAATCAGATAGCAGTCAAACTCCACCGCCAGCGACAGGGCAAAGGCCAGCCGCGCTTTCATACCTGAGGAGTAACGCTTCACCGGCTCGTAAAGATACTGTCCGAGCTCGGAAAATTCTTCGGTAAACTGTTTGACATACTCGATATCGACATCGTAAATGCGGCAGATAAAGCGCAGGTTGTCCATACCCGTCAGGCTGCCCTGAAACGCGCCGGAAAATGCCAGCGGCCAGGAAATGCTCATGGTGCGCTTGATTTCGCCCGAAGTCGGCGGCTCCACGCCGCTAATCAGGCGGATCAGCGTGGATTTGCCCGCGCCGTTGCGCCCGAGAATGCCGATTTTTTCGCCTTTTTGCAGGCTGAAATTGATGTCTTTCAATACCGTACGCATACCGTTGCGGGTTTGGTACTGCTTGTAAACGTGTTCCACGGAAATCATTGCGGCTCTACCCCTTTGCTGAATTTGCTGACCATGGCCAGACCGAACAGCAGCAAGACCAGATTACACAAGATGAGATACCACGGGTTTTCATAAGTGACCGCGCTGCTGCCGAAGTAGCCCGCGCGGAACATTTCCGTACCGTGCACCATGGGGATTTTGAGCGCATATTCCTGCACTTGCTGCGGCAGGCTGTGTACAAAGAAAAATGTACCCGAAATCGGCATCATCACAAAGCTGAGCGTACCCCAGAGTTTGCCGAAAAATTCAAACTTCACCGATACCGCGCAAATCACCAAGCCCAAGCCGACGGCGAATACCGCCATCAGCAGCCAAGCCAGCAGCATATAGAACACATCGGCCGGCATCTCAATCCAGCGGATGGCAATCAATACGCCCATCAGCACGATTTGGGCAATCGTCGCCCCGGCAATTTCCAGCAGCATCCGCGCAAAAATGGTGTCCAGCACCCGCACGTTGCGGTGGTAAAGCAGGCTGATGTTGGCGGAAATCGAGCCGATGGCGCGGCCTGATGCGTTGCGCCACATCATCATCATCGGATAACCGGTAACCGCAAAGGCCACGATGTTCAAATCCGATACTTGGTCGGCGCGGAAAAATTTCCACATCAGCACCATCAGCAGCGTCATCAGCAGCGGCTCGACAAACAGCCATAAAAAGCCGATGTTGTTGCGGCCGTAGCGCGTGATGATTTCCCGCATCAGCAATGCGCCGATGACCCTTTTCTGAATCATCAGCGATTCCCAAAACGATGTTTTATGCAGCTCTTTCATCAGTTTTTATGCTCTCGGACGCTGGCTGCCAGCAGGCTGATGATGCCGTACACAATCAGGCCGATGATAAACGTTGCCACGATGTTGTACAGACGCTTGGGCTCGAGCGCCAAGTCGGGCTTGCTCGGTGTGGAGATGACTTCCAGATAAAGCTGCTGGCGGTCGGCTTCGGCTTTGGCGCTTTCCAGCGAAGTCATGGCGGCGGCCAGCTGCTGCTCGGCAAGCTGGTTTTCCAGAAATACGCGCTGGTAATCGGAAGCCTGGCGGGTGAGCGAACCTTCGCTGCCGCCTGAAATCGCGCGCAGCTGCTGGGCAATTTCTTTACGCAGGCTTTTCTCGCGTGCCACCAAGCCCGGAATCTGCGGGTTTTCCGGCGTGACCGCCCGCACCTGGTCGAGCTGGGTTTGAATCACAATCAACTCGTCCTGCAGCTTGGACACCAGCCCCATCTGCACTTCGGATTGCGCCTTCAAATCGAATACGCCGTTGGAGATGCGGTATTCGGTCAGGCTCTGCGAAGCGTTTTTCACCTGCTCTTCCGCTGCGGCAACCGCTTCTTCCGCATAGCGGATGGTATCTTGGCGCGCGCGCGCGTTCAGCTGGTTAATCAGCGCCTCACCCTGCTTGAGCAGGGCCGCATTAATTTTTTGCGATTCGGCCGCGTCAAACGAAGTCACGTTCAGGCTGGAAATGCCCGATACGGCGTCAAAGCGGATGGAAACTTTATCCTTGTAATATTGGTAAAAAGCCTCTTCTTCGCCGCTAAAACCAAAGCCGTTGAAGCGGCTGAAAATATCGCCTTTGGTTTCATAAAATTCGCGTACCGGCATGGCTTCGCGCAGCGCGTCCAGAGCCGAACGCGACTGCATATATTCCTGCACCGTATAAATATCGTCTTGCGCCCGCGCAAAACCCGAGCCCTGCAAAATCGCACCCAGGCCGTTTAAAGAAGTCTGGCTCTTAGGCGAACGCACCACAAAACTTGACTGCGAGGTAAAGCGGTCGGAAGCAATCAACCCGAAATACACCGTCGATACCAAAGTCGGTATCACCACGGTCGCCCACATCAGCGGGCTGATTTTACGCAACAGGCTTTTCTTTTTTTTCTTCGGCTTCACCGGCTCGGCCTTTTCTTCGGCAGCCGGAACAACCACAGGAAGCTGATCGGACATGATTTTCCATTCACTCGATTAATTAGTCAGATTATTGACGCTGTTGACGCCGCTTACAACGGGCGAGAAGACAAACGACAAGAATTTTTGTACTTCGGCCAAAGGCGCATTCGATACATACAGCACGTCTTTATTTTTCACGGGGAAACGCTGCATCCAAAACAGGGAGTTCGCGTCCGCCATATTCACGCGGTACACCACCGGAATATCCGCATCCGCAGAATAGCCCTTACCCATCCACTTGCTCTGATTTTCAGACGGCAGCTCATACAGCGGCGTATAGCGGAATACAAACACCCCGCGCGCGTCCGAGCGGCGGTCTTGCAGGCCGCCCATACGGCCGACCGCCTCTGCCAGCGACAAACCTTTTACCGAAAAACCGATCTGCTGACTGCGGCCGACCGCACCCATAGAAGTAAAGCTGTTCGGATTGGTTATCATCGTAACAATGTCGCCTTTACGCAACAGAATATTCTGGCGCGGATTAGCCACCAGGTCTTCCAAAGCGACCGTTTTCACCTCGTTGCCGCGCGTCAGCTGCACATTCGTATCCTGCACATTAGCCGTCGAGCCGCCGACTGCGGCCACCGCGTCCAGCACGCGCTCGCCTGCCGTTGTCAGCGGCATACGCACGCTGTTGCCCGCGCGGATTACCGATACCGTCGCCGCATTGTTCTGCACCAGGCGCACCATGACCTGCGGCTGGTTGGCCATCTTTTTCAGACGGCCTTTAATCATATCCTGCACCTGAGCCGGCGTTTTACCCGCTACGGAAATATCGCCCACAAACGGCACGGATACCGTACCGCGTGCGCTGACCATCTGCTCCGGCAGTTTGGTCTGCTGCGCGCTGCCCGAGCCTACGGAAGACAGCGCCCCGCCGAACAATACCGCCGGCGGCGCTTCCCAAATCGTGATATCCAGCATATCGCCGACATCAATCGCCCCGTGCGACGCATAGCCGCCGCCCCACTGCGCGAAAGACTGGCTGGCCTGCTGCTGATAAAGGCTTTGTACCACGCCTTCATTCACATCAATCAGCTCAACCTCCGGCAAAGCCGCCTCGGCGTGCTGCTGCGACAAACCGGCCACTTTTTTGGCACTCGGGCCGGAAGTCGGAATATAGGCGCAGGCCGATAAGGCGCAACAAACCGCCCCGCCTACAATGCCCCGTAACAAATGATTGGTTTTCATAAAATAGGTAAATCCACTTAAATCGAACTTAGAATGGGATTATAATTTATCAGATATTTTTTGTAACCACATAATGTTAATATATTAATAAGTTTATAGATAGTATTATGAAGAAAGTTTTGACATACGGCACATTTGACTTACTCCACCATGGCCATATTAACCTACTCAAACGTGCTAAAGCTCTAGGCGATTACCTGACTGTTGCGGTTTCCACTGACGAATTCAACCTTGGCAAAGGTAAGGTTTGTACCTATCCATATGAAGAACGTGCGCAAATTTTAGAAGCCATCCGTTATGTTGATAAAGTTATTCCCGAGTCAAACTGGGAACAAAAAATTCGAGACGTCCAAGAAAATGACATTGATGTCTTTGTGATCGGCGACGACTGGAAAGGTAAGTTCGATTTCTTAAAAGAATACTGCCAGGTGGTTTATCTGCCCCGCACCGAAGGGATTTCGACCACGCAGATTAAAGAGACGCTTTCCGGCCAATAACCATGAAGCCGTTTCGCTCCGCACTTATCTCAAAATACCAACACACGCCTTTTGTTCAACGTTGCCTGCAGATTAAACACCACATCGCAGGCACTCGGCAGACCAGGGGCGTGCACGCTTATCTGTATCTTTATCAGATGGCGCAGGCATTTGAAACTGCCGATCATGCAGCCATTCATCAACTTGCCGATAAATTGCTTCAAAAAGGCGATCCCTTGGGGCATTTGTATTTAGCAAAAAGCCATTTACTCACCGATGATAACGAACAGGCAAAAGCAGCACTGGGCCGATTTTTAGCCGAAAATCCGCACCACGCCGAAGCCACTTATCTGCTGGCAGAAATTTATGTCCGATTATCGGAAAAGCAAGCAGCGTGGCAATGCCTACAAGACTTATTGGCGCATTCTAAGCGTGGCAAAACTTGGCAGCATTTATCCAATTTGGTGGATATGCCGTCTGAATTTGAGCGATTTTGCACGCTGTTTGCCAGCTACTTTCCTGATTATCAAACCAAAGCCTTACCCTTTGATATCGCCAGCCACCTATCCAATGCCGCCACTCGTGCTGGCGATACTGGGTTTGCCCTTGAGCTTTGGCGTAGGCAGTATCGATTGGGTGAGCAGGTAAAAAATCCGCAAAAATCAACCGCTTCCAATCAATACACGGACGAAAAAGCTGCCGCTGCCTTGGCAGCGTTAAAGCAATGCTTGGATCATCAGCAAGTTGAATTTTTCTTAATCAGCGGTACTTTGCTCGGCTGTATCCGTGAAGGCAAATTGCTCGGACACGATAAAGACATTGATGTCGGCGTGTGGGAAACACATACGGTGCAAGATTTGGCATGCATAATCCGCCAAAGCGGCTGCTTTTATATTTTACCGATTTACAGTCAAGATATTTTGGTGGCTCGTCATGTCAGCGGCATTACCATTGATATTTTTATCCACCACCGTGATGATGGTGATTATTGGCATGCTGGTAAAAAAACAAAATGGCATAACACTCCTTTTAAACTGATTAATCATAATTTTTTAGGAGATGATTATCTAATTCCCCAAGATTATCAATTGTATTTAAGTGAAAATTATGGGTTTGATTGGATGATTCCAAAGATAGATTTTGATAGTTCGCTAGATACGCCAAATGTATCCATTTTGTCAAAGGAAGAATTTATCATCTACCTTTATAAAAAATTATTAAAGCCTAATAAATTATCTAACAATATGTTGAAAAAATTATTTATTGAGTTAAAGAAACACGAATCAGATATTGTATAAAAAGTTTTAAATGCATATGAAAAAGAAATCTTATCCAAGTCCGTTTAATACGCCATTGTCTTATTGGCACGGATTAATATTGTATCGTAAACAAAAATGGAAAGAAGCGCAGAGCTATTTTCAAAAGGCCGTTGAGCTATCCCCAAAGCATTCCTATGCTAATTTTAAGCTGGGCATGTGTTTTTTTAAGCAAAAAAAATGGGAAGAGGCTCTGAAATACTTTGAAATAGCGCTCTCACTAAACTCCACAAACCAAGAAAAGTGGAGTATCCAATTTGTTCAAGCAAAACGACGAGTCCTTGCATCAACCTCCCTTGCTGGTGCTTCAACAGGTGTGAAAGAGTCTCTTTTGCGTGAAAAAATTGAACTTGGCGTTAATACAGAAGAAGCATATGCAGAGTTAGCAAAACTTTTGCATAAGCAAGGCAGGTATTGGCAAGAGATTGATGCTTTAAACAAAGTTCTTTCCTTACCTCCTGTAAAACTTCCCATTCCTGAATTGTATATTCAACTGGCCAATGCTCATCTGGCAATGAAGCAGTATGGTAAAGCTTTCCGAGCATTTCAAGCTGCTATAGATATTCCTGGAAAACACCAGGTCTCATCTTTGTTCTATAAAGCTGGCTATTGTATTGAACACATGGAATCTCCTGATAATTCATTGCTAGCTCAGGCGACTACTCTGTATGCCAAGGCTATATCAAAAGACTCTCAATTAAGCTCACGAAAATTTGGAATTGGTGTATTTCATGAGAAAGAAGGTCTGTGGCCCGAGGCAATTAAAGCGTATAAAAAAGAACTTTCAGACAATCCCCAAAAAACTTATTTATATGAAAAACTCGGCTTTGCCTATCAAAAAAATTATGAATGGGCTAATGCAAAAGAATATTTCCAACTTGCTATCAATGCGCACAATATTCAAAATCCTGAATGGCATTACCGACTAGGGTTCAATGATGAACGATTAGGTAATTATGAAAGTGCAGTAAAAAACTACTCTAAAGCAGTTCAAATCAAATATACCGCTTATTGGTATTATCGCCTAGGAATTTGCCTCTCTTACCTTGGTAAAGACCAAGAAGCTGTTGCTGCATTCCTAAAAACCAAACGCAATTTTAAGCCAGCTAAAAATATAGCTACTTATCTATACTCACGCATAGTGCACAATGCTGCCCAAGAATTAGACTCTGATACAACCCAAATTGACCTATGGGAAAAATTTGCAGACTTGTATTTTAGCAAAGGAGACTTGGATAAAGCATGTGAATATTACTACAACTATATCATACGAAATAACGAACACAATACCGATGCGTATTACAAATACGGATTTTTACTTGCAGAAAACAAACAGTTTGGGCAAGCTGCTGAAGTCTTAAAAAATATTCGCATATTAAGAGAGCCATATGGCACTCCGTTATCAAAATTTGATAATAATGAAGAGTTTAGACGGCCAGCTCTTTACATGGAATATTTCCGACACTTAAGTACAAATCCTGATATTGTATTATTTGAAAGTTTTTCCGGCGTAGGAATTTCATGCAATCCTTTTGCTATATTCATGGAGATGATTTCTGATGTGCAATATAAAGACTTTCTATTTGTCTGGGTGGTGAGCAACCCAGAGAAGATTCCTAATGATCTAAAAAAATATAAAAATGTTATTTTTGTAGAAAAAAATTCCGATTTGTACCTAAGATATTTATGCACAGCTAAATATCTGATTAATAATTCAACCTTCCCTCCTTACTTTATTAGAAAGGAAGATCAGTTATATCTAAACACTTGGCATGGTACCCCATGGAAAACAATGGGTAAGGATATTAAAAATAACTTTATGGAGTTAAAAAATACCCAGCGAAACTTTCTACAAACAACCCATATGCTCAGTCCTAACCCTCATACAACATGGGCATTAACTGACCGATATGATATTACTGAAATTTATAGTGGAAAATTATTAGAATCTGGTTATCCTAGAATTGATTTAACACTTAATGCTTCCGAGGAGAAAAAAGATTATCTGCGTAAAGAGCTAAATATTATTCATGGAAAAAAAATTATTCTCTATGCGCCAACCTGGCGAGGAACGTTAGGCTCTCCAGAGGTTGAGTCAGAAAAGCTAATTTCTGAAATTGAATTACTGGCAAAATTAGATGCTAATATTCTCTTTAGAGGCCATTACTTTGTGGAAGAGAATGCCTATGACTCTGGCATTGGGAGATATATTGTTCCAGAACACATCAACACAAATGAGTTATTATCAATCGTAGATATTCTGATTACAGATTACTCAAGCATAGCATTTGATTATATGGCTACAGGCAAGCCAATCATCTACTATATTGACGACTATGAGGACTATAAAGAAAAACGTGGTTTGTATTTCGAAGTTACTCAGCTTCCTGGAGTAATGGCTAAAACAGCTGATGAGTTATATGAGGCAACAATATCTCTAGTTAATAACAGCTCAAGAACTCATTCCCTTTATCCAGAGGCAATGAAAAAATTTACACCTTATGATAATGGAGACGTAACCAAACGAGTTATCAATTGGTTCTTTAAAAATCAAACTGATAATAATGAAATTTCTTTACAAGCGCCCACTAAGAAATCCTTACTCTTTTTTGGTGGTGAATTTATGCCGAACGGTATTACTGCTTCACTTATTAATCTCCTTACTAATATTGATAAAGAAAAATATACAGTTTCACTACTTATCGACCCTAATGCAATTGCAAGTGATGAAAAGAGATTGGAACAGTTCTACAAATTACCAAGCGATATCCGAATCATTCCCCGTGTCGGTCGTATGAACCGAACTGTAGAAACAGACTGGATTGAATTTAAAGCCAATATTTACAAGTATTTACCTAAAAACATGGAGCCCTATTTCAATGAAGGCTATAAATATGAGTTTCAACGCATGGTCGGTTTCTCAAACTTTGATGCTCTAATTGAATTTTCGGGCTATAGCCGTTTTTGGACATATGTATTAGGTGCTGCAGATTTGCCAAATGCAGTAAAAAGCATTTATCAGCATAATGACTTATATGGCGAATGGAAAATGAAATATCCACGATTAGAAAACACTTTTGGTGCTTATCATAACTTTGATAAAATTATTTCCGTATCAAAGCCAACAATGGAGTTAAACAAACAAAACTTAGCCTCTATCTTCCAGCTTGATGAAAATAAATTTGATTATTGTGATAATGTGCAGAATCCTGATTTTATTTTGAATCAGGCACAGGAAGAATTGCCAGAAGAAGATTTTCATTATTTTGCTAAAAAGAATCGGGATAGAGATACTATTTTTATTAACCTAGCAAGACTTTCTCCTGAAAAAAACCAGGCTAAATTGATTAATAGTTTTAGAAAATTGGTAGATACATATCCAACTGCTAGATTGCTGATACTTGGCGACGGTCCTCTAAAAACAGACTTAAGTCAACTAATTAGAGATTCAGACTTGAATAATAATGTTTACTTGCTTGGATCTAGATTTAATCCATTCCCATTTTTGAAACATGCAGATTGTTTTGTATTATCTTCTGATCATGAAGGTCAACCCATGACCTTATTTGAAGCAATGATTCTGAAAAAACCAGTAATTGCTACAGATATAGTTGGCTCGCGTAGTGTATTAGAAAACAGACCTGGCTTGCTAGTTCCCAATAATGAGGAAGGCTTGCTTCAAGGTATGATAGATTTTATTGAAGGAAAATTATATTTTGGAGATTTTGATTATAGTAAATATCAGAAAGATGCTCTAGATATGTTCTATTCCAAAGTATCTCATAAGAAAAATATTTGCTGAATGAATTAATCCATCCCATAAGTTAGGCTTTTAATCTATGAACAACATTCAAATCTATCAAATTTTTTATGATGAAAAATCAAAAAATGAAATACTTGATGGTTTTATCCCTCTAGACAACACATCTTCGAAAGGAGAAGGAGCAGAGTGGTATGAGTTTAGAGCAATTAGAGACTTTTTGAATAATCACGAATTGAGTGATGATACTGTATATGGTTTCGTTTCTCCAAAATTCACCTCAAAAACTGGACTTAACGCAGAAAAAATTAAAGAACTAATAGCCAAAGATATTAATGATTATGATGTTTTTATGCCAACAGTTCATTACTATCATATAGCTTTTTTTCTCAATCCTTTCGAACAAGGAGAATATGCTCATAAAGGAATAATTGACCTAACAAAAAAAGTAATTGACAGATTGAGTTGGAATTTTGATATAGATAATCTTGTTAGCTCCACAGATTCTTTTACTTTTTGTAATTATATTTTTGCAAAAAAATCCTACTGGATTAAGTGGAAAAAAATGGCTGATGCATTTTATAACCTTGTTGAGAATGATTATACTAATTTAGGCGAACAGCTCAGGGGAGATACTGCATATAAAGGAAATAAGGCTGCATTTAGAACTTTTATACAAGAACGTTTTCCTGCTATTCTTTTGGCAAAAGAGTTTTTTAATATCAAAGTTTTTGATACAAAAAAATTTTTTATATCTCCAATGTTCGGTCCATCTAAAAAACAGAATTTTAGCCATTCTGCATTTGAAATGTGTAACATCATGAAAAAATTTTATTTAATGACAGGTGATGTTCGTTATTTAAATAGTTTTTTTGCTATCCGGAGCACTATACAAGTATCTTCTGGCTTAAAAGATTTTATTGAGCCAAGGCAGTATAATATAGGTTTATAATTTTGAATTTAAGCTTTGAAATTTTTTCAGACAGCCCTAGTTAGCAATCTTACCCCTTCCAAATTAATAAAGAAGTAACACCATGAGCAAAATTTTAGTAACCGGCGGCACCGGCTTTATCGGCTCGCATACCGTCGTTACCTTGTTAAACGCCGGCTGCGAAGCCGTTATTCTCGACAACTTCTGCAACTCCTCCGCCAACATCCTGCCGCGTCTGCAGCAGATTACCGGCAAAGAAATTCCGTTTTACCAAGGCGACATCCGCGACCGCGCCCTGCTGCGCCGGATTTTTGCCGAACACGATATTCATACAGTTATGCACTTTGCCGGTTTGAAAGCGGTAGGCGAAAGCGTGGTTGAACCGGCAAGGTATTACGACAACAATGTCAGTGGCAGCCTGATTTTGGCCGAAGAAATGGCACGCGCGGGCGTGTTCAACATCGTATTCAGCTCGTCGGCCACCGTTTACGGCAACCCCGAGCGCACGCCGATTACCGAAGATATGCCCGTCGGCGGTACCACCAATCCTTACGGTACATCCAAATACATGACCGAGCGTATGCTGGCGGACATCCACAAAGCCGACCCGCGCTGGAGCGTGGTGCTGCTGCGCTATTTCAACCCCGTCGGCGCGCACGAAAGCGGCTTAATCGGCGAATATCCGAACGGCATTCCCAATAACCTGCTGCCCTATATCTGCCAAGTTGCATCGGGCAAGCTGCCCTATCTGTCGGTATTTGGCGATGATTACGACACCCCCGACGGTACGGGCGTGCGCGACTATATCCATGTGGTCGATTTGGCCGAAGGCCACCTGAAAGCCATGCAGGCGCGCGCCGACCGCCCGGGCGTACATATTTTCAACTTGGGCACGGGGCAAGGCTATTCCGTCTTGGAAATGGTGAGGGCATTCGAAGCCGCATCCGGCTTAGAAATTCCCTACCAAATCAAGCCGCGCCGCGCCGGCGACATCGCCACCTGCTTCGCCGACCCCGCCCATACCCTGCGCGAAATCGGCTGGCAGGCCAAGCTCGGCCTGCCCGAAATGATGCTTGATTCCTGGCGCTGGGTCAGCAACAATCCGAACGGCTACGAATAAGCCGACCGCGCCACTGAGGCCGTCTGCAAATCACCCGTTTTTCAGACGGCCTTGCCGCTTCGGAAGCAATATATCGTTTCAAAGAAAGGGACAGTTATGAATACCCGCGAAAACCCCGCCATCGAAATCACCCCCGATGCCCTGCCGCTGCACTGCTCCGGCCCGCAGCATGAAACTTGGAACGGCCACCCGCGCGTTTTCCTGCCCATACAGTCCAACGGCGACATCGAATGCCCCTATTGCGGCACGCGCTATTATCTGAAAGGCGACATCCCCCATCATCATTACTGAGCAGGGCTGCCATGCGCCACACCATCACCGCCGCCCTGCTGCTCCTTACTGCCGCCTGCGGCTCATACAAAGCCGTGCGCCACGCCGAGCCTGCTCCCGTTATCGCCGATACGCCCACCCACGCCGTGCGCTACGCCGCGCCGGACGGGCAGACGCTGACTGCCGTTTATATCAACAGCAACAGCCCCATGACTGTCGATCTGCAGCAAGGCAATACCGTCGAGCGTTTGCAGCTGGTCAATACTTGGACGCAAGGCGCGGAATACAGCAGCTACGACACCCGCTGGCATGTGCAGGACAACACCGCAACCCTGACCCGCCGCAACCGCCCGACGGTGTTTACAGAAATCGCCGAATAGCCGTTGCGCTTCGATACGCGTTGCCCCGAGAAATAAAAAGGCCGTCTGAAAACTAAGTTTCCAGACGGCTTTTTTACAACTAACCACTTAATCCAATCAGGCTTCTTCGCCCTTGCTACGGATAATCAGCAGCGGCAGATGGCTTTGGCGCATCACGGTTTCTGCGAAGCTGCCCATCAGCAGGTGCATCAGACCGGTGCGGCCGTGTGTGCCCAACACCAGCAGATCAGCGCCGTTTTTATCGGCGTAATCCACCAGCTCCTGCGCCATTTCGCGCGCGCCTTTGTTGGCGACCAGCAGGTGTTTCACGATATTTTCCACGCCGTCGGCGCGTGCGGCGGCTTCCGCGCTTTCCAAGACTTCCGTGCCTTGGGCGACGGCAGCGGCTTCATAGCTTTCGTGCTGCAGAAATTCGGGCGCGAGCGCCATGTATTCCGCCGGATTGGCCACGTGCACCAGGGTCAGGCGTGCGGCATTGATACCGGCCAGCGTCGCGGCGTGTTTCAATGCGTTTAAAGAAGTTTCACTACCGTCAACAGCAACAACCAAATGCTTGTACATATTCATTCTCCTTGAAGCGCCGCCTCGGACGGCATCACGATGGGAACCGGAGCGGCCTTTTTCAGACGGCCGGCCGGCGGGACAGGATGCGGGCATTACTAAGAACACCGACATTTGACTATACACAACACTTCCCGATACTTCAAGTATAATACGCCAAAGCCGCACAGGCAGCCCTTTCTGCCGCCGCGCCCGGATTATCCGCCTCCTTTTTGATTTAACACAAGATTAGCCATGTCCGACACCGATTTCATCTCCCCGCGCCGCTTCGGCGGCATCGCCCGACTTTACGGCCCTCAGGCCCTGCAGCGCTTTGCCGGCGCACATGTGTGCGTGGTCGGCGTCGGCGGCGTCGGCTCGTGGGCGGTGGAAGCGCTGGCACGCAGCGGCATCGGCCGCCTGACCCTGATTGATTTGGACAATGTTGCCGAATCCAACGTCAACCGCCAGCTGCACGCGCTGACCGATGATTTCGGCAAGGCCAAAGTCAGCGCCCTGCGCGAACGCATCGCCCAAATCAATCCGCAATGCCGCGTCACCGAAATCGAGGATTTCGTGACCGAAGACAATTTGGATGCCCTGTTTTCAGACGGCTTCGATTTCGTTATCGACGCCATCGACCAAATCCGCGTCAAAGCCGCGATGGCAGCCTATTTCGTACAACGCCGCCAGCCCTTTATCCTCAGCGGCGGCGCCGGCGGGCAGCGCAACCCCGCGCTGATTCAAACCGCCGACTTGAGCCGCGTCACCCACGACCCGCTGCTGTCCAACCTGCGCTACACCTTACGCAAACGCTACGGTTTCTCCCGCGACACCCAAGCCAAAATGCGCGTGCCCTGCGTTTATTCCACCGAAAACATCACCCCGCCGCAATCCGGCGAAGCCTGCGCCACCGACGCCGCCCCGCAGGGCTTATCGTGCGCGGGCTACGGAGCCAGTATGCTGGTGACGGCAACTTTCGGCCTGTATTGCGCGCAGGCGGCGATTGAACATATTGCGGCGGAGACGAAATGAATACGGCTGAAATGTCTTCCGGCGCACAGGCCAAGCCGTCTGAAAACACCGTTGCATGGGTGTTCGGCCAGCCCGTTACCGATATTCCGCAGGATTTGTTTATCCCGCCCGATGCCTTGAAGGTGGTGCTGGGCAGCTTTCAGGGGCCGCTGGATTTGCTGCTGTATTTAATCCGCAAGCAGAATATCGATGTATTGGATATTCCGATGGTACAGATTACCGAGCAGTATCTGCACTATATCGCGCAGATGGAGGCTTATCAGTTTGATTTGGCGGCGGAATATCTGCTGATGGCGGCGATGCTGATTGAGATTAAGTCGCGCCTGCTGCTGCCGCGTCCGGAAAGTGTGGAAGAGGAAGAGGCCGACCCGCGTGCCGAGCTGGTGCGCCGTCTGCTGGCCTATGAGCAGATGAAGCTGGCCGCGCAGGGTTTGGACGCGCTGCCGCGTGCAGGGCGCGATTTCGCCTGGGCCTATCTGCCGCTGGAAATTGCGCGGGAGGCCAAGCTGCCCGAGGTGTATGTGGCCGATTTGACCCGCGCCTGGCTGGGCATTCTGTCGCGTGCCAAGCATACGAAAAGCCATGCAGTGGTGCGCGAGGCGGTGTCGGTGCGCGCGCAGATGTCGGCGATTTTGCGCCGTTTGAACGATGCGGGCTTGTGCCGTTTCAGCGCGCTGTTCCGCCCTGAGCAAGGGCCGGCTTATGTGGTGGTGAATTTCATCGCGCTTTTGGAGCTGGCCAAAGAGGGGCTGGTCCGCATTGTGCAGCCCGATGCGTTTGCAGAAATCGAAATCCATTTGAAGCAGGACGATTCTGCGCCGCTTATCGATGAAGGTGTGGAAGAAATACCGCAATAATGCGTTTTTCAGACGGCCTTTGCCCGCGCCGCGCCCACAACTGCGGGCAAACGTGTTGTATAGTGGATTCAAATAAGAAAGATACAAGGCGGCAAGCCGCAGCCAACGCTGTAGATTTTTTATTTGAATTCACTATAATAACGGCTGCTTCTGCCGAAGAGAACCTCAATGAATATCCCACAGCATACGCCCATCATCCAATCGCTGCTCGACACCGATTTATACAAATTCACCATGCTGCAAGTGGTGCTGCATCAGTTTCCGCAAACCCACAGCGTTTACGAGTTCCGCTGCCGCAACACCGAAATGCCCTACCCGCTGGCCGACATCCGCGCCGATTTCGAGCGCGAGCTGGATGCACTGTGCCGCCTGCGTTTTACCGAAGACGAGCTGGCCTATCTGCGCGGGCTGCGGTTTATCAAAAGCGATTTTGTCGATTATCTGGAGCTTTTCCAGCTCAAACGCCGCTTCGTGCACGTCGGCAGCGACAGCAAAGGCCGTCTGAATATCCGCATCGAAGGCCCAATGATTCAGGCCATGTTTTTTGAGATTTTCATTCTGGCGATTGTCAACGAGCTTTACTTCCGCCGCCTCGAAACGCCGGAAATCCTGGCCGAAGGCGAGCGCCGCCTGCAGACTAAAGCCGCACGTCTGCAAGAAATCGCCGCCGCGCAAAATCCGAACGACCCGCCGTTTCTCGTCTCCGATTTCGGCACGCGCCGCCGCTACAAACGCGCCTGGCAGGAGCACGTTGTCCGCACCCTGCACCAAGCCGCGCCCGACATCTTCCGAGGCACCAGCAACGTCTATCTTGCCAAAAAACTCGGCATCTTCCCCATCGGCACCATGGCACACGAATTTATGCAGGCCTTCCAAGCGCTCGACGTGCGCCTGCGTAATTTCCAAAAAGCCGCATTGGAAAGCTGGGTACACGAATACCGTGGCGACTTGGGCATCGCCCTGACCGACGTTGTCGGCATGGACGCTTTCCTACGCGACTTCGACCTCTATTTCGCCAAACTCTTCGACGGCCTGCGCCACGACAGCGGCGACCCCTATCTCTGGGGCGACAAAGCCCATGCCCATTACCAAAAGCTCAAAATCGACAGCCGCACCAAAATGCTGACTTTTTCAGACGGCCTCGACATCGAAAAATCCTGGGCGCTGCACCAATATTTCAAAGACCGCTTCAAAACCAGCTTCGGCATCGGCACCAACCTCACCAACGATGTCGGCCACACCCCGCTCAACATCGTGTTGAAACTGGTCGAATGCAACGGCCAATCCGTTGCCAAGCTCTCCGACAGCCCCGGCAAAACCATGACCACCAACGACACTTTTCTCGCCTACCTGCGCCAAGTGTTCGACGTGGCCGACCCGCCGGCCCAATCCTAAAGCAACGGCGTACCCGAAGGTACGCCGTTTCCATTTCCCGATATAACAAAATCATCTTTGATTACAACCAACCATTCTTTCCCATTTTCAGACGGCATCGGTACAGTAGCGGGCAGACTACCATATAAACTTACGCCCAGGAGCGACCATGACCACCACCACCGACCCGCGCGCCAAGCTGCCCGACGCGCCCCTTGCCGACAACGAACGCCTTAAAAGCGAAAGCCGCCACCTACGCGGCACCATCGCCGAAGACCTGCAAGACGGCCTGACCGGCGGCTTCAACGGCGACAACTTCCAGCTCATCCGCTTCCACGGCATGTACGAACAAGACAACCGCGACATCCGCGCCGAACGCAACGAACAAAAACTCGACAACCTCAAAAACGTCATGCTGCGCTGCCGCCTGCCCGGCGGCATCATCAAACCCGAACAATGGCTGGGCATCGACCAATTCGCCGGCGAAAAAACCCTCTACGGCTCCATCCGCCTGACCAACCGTCAAACCTTCCAATTCCACGGCGTATTGAAAGACGACATCAAACCCATGCACCAATGGCTCAACGAGCTGGGGCTGGATTCCATCGCCACCGCAGGCGACGTCAACCGCAACGTCCTCTGCACCAGCAACCCCGTAGAAAGCAGCCTGCACAAAGAAGCCTACGAATGGGCGAAAAAAATCAGCGAACACCTGCTGCCCAAAACCCGCGCCTACGCCGACATCTGGCTCGACGGCAAAAAACTGCATTCCACCGAAGACTTGGCGGAAACACCGCTTGCCGACGCCGTCAAAAGCGGCGACGCCACCGAACCCGTCTTAGGTAAAAACTACCTGCCGCGCAAATTCAAAACCACCGTCGTCATCCCGCCGCACAACGACGTTGATCTGCACGCCAACGACTTAAACTTCGTCGCCATCGAAGAAAACGGCAAACTGGCCGGATTCAACGTACTCGTCGGCGGCGGCCTGTCGATGGAACACGGCAACCACAAAACCTACCCCAACACCGCCCGCGAATTCGGCTTTATCGGCTTGGACAAAGTGCTCGACTGCGCCGCCGCCGTCGTATCCGTACAGCGCGACTGGGGCAACCGAAGCGACCGCAAAAACGCCAAAACCCGCTACACCATCGAGCGCGTCGGCTTGGACGTATTTATCGAAGAAGTGGAAAACCGCATGTGCAGCAAATTCGAACCCGTCCGCCCGTACACATTCACCTCGCGCGGCGACCGCATCGGCTGGGTGCAGGGCGAAGAAGGCAACTGGCATCTGACCCTGTTCATCGAAAACGGCCGCCTGCTCGACTACCCCGGCCGCCCGCTGAAAACCGGCATGCGCGAAATCGCCAAAGTCCACCAAGGCGACTTCCGCCTGACCGCCAACCAAAACCTGATTGTCGCCAACATACCCGAAGCGCAAAAAGCCCAAATCGAGCAAATCGCCCGCGAACACGGCCTCATCAGCGACACCGTTACCCCGCAGCGCGAACACAGCATGGCCTGCGTCGCCCTGCCCACCTGCCCGCTGGCCATGGCCGAAGCCGAACGCTTCCTGCCCGCCTTTGCCGATAAAATCGACACCATCATGGCGGAAAACGGCCTGAGCGGCGAACACATCGTGTTGCGCGTCAACGGCTGCCCCAACGGCTGCGGCCGCTCCATGCTGGCCGAAATCGGTTTGGTCGGCAAAGCCGTCGGCCGCTACAACCTCTACACCGGCGGCAACCGAGAAGGCACCCGTATCCCCCGCCTATATAAAGAAAACATCACCGAACCGGAAATTCTGGAAATTTTGCAGGAATGGATTGCTGCTTGGGCGGAAAAACGCGAAGCCGGAGAAGGCTTCGGCGACTTTGCCGTACGCACCGGCATTGTCCGACCCGTAACCGACGCCCCGCGCGATTTCTGGATCGCACAAGCCTAAACGCCAAGTAAACAAAGAAAAAGAGAGGAGAAACAGGCCGTCTGAAAATCCGTTTTCAGACGGCTTTTTTTACTCTTTTTGCCGATAAATGTTATGGTCAGGTAGCGGACTTGCGAAGCTAATGACGAAAATCTGGCGATTTTCTGTCTGCGGAAATTCATATATTGTTGAAAACAATAAAAATATCTCAATATATCAGTAGGTCGGTCACTTTTGCCCGACGATTCGTTGATATAGCTGAAAATATCAGCCC
>NZ_BCWL01000015.1 GCF_001592185.1 Bergeriella denitrificans NBRC 102155 | reverse complement strand
ATCAAGTCATCTGTGTAACACAATACACTCTATCTCTGCCCGCGCGGGATAAACGCTTTTTTCAGACGGCCTAATTTTCAGCTAATTTTTCCCGCGTAAGATGCGACCTATCGAAAACACACACAGCTTAAAGGAAACATCATGAAAAAAACATTCGCTCTGACTCTGGCCGCTTTCGCCGCGCTGTCTGCCCTGCCTGCCGCTGCTTCTGCCGACGACCGCATCGAACGCCAAGTTTATGAAAGCGCGGATTTCCCCGCCAAACGCGCGCAAGCCATCCAAATGCTGCAGAAAAAAGGCTATCAGGTGCAGGATGTGGATGCCGACAGCCGCCGCGGCAAGCCGGTTTTGGAAATCGAAGCGTATAAAAACGGCCGCGAATACGACATTATTCTCTCCTACCCGCAGCTGGAAATCATCCGCGAGCGCGTAGATAACTAAGCGCCGGCACAATTTTCCCGATTAATATTTAACGCTTACCCAAGGATAAAACCATGAAAAAAATCTTCGCCCTGAGCCTGGCCGCGCTGACTGCGGCCACCCTGCCCGCCGTCTCTGCCGCCGGCGACTATATCGAGCGCCAGGTTTATGAAAGCGCAGACTTCCCCGCCAAACGCGACCAAGCGGTGAAAATGCTGGAGGCCAAAGGCTACCGCATCAGCGACATCGATGTAGACGACCGCTGGGGCAAGCCGGTATTGGAAATCGAGGCATACAAGAACCATCAGGAATACGATATCATCTTGTCTTACCCTGATTTGAACATCATCGAAGAGCGCGCAGATTATTAATTTTGCCGCTCCGGCCGTCTGAAAACACCCGTTTTCAGACGGCCTCTGCCGTTTCCACACCGCCACACGAGACAACCGCCATGCGTATTTTACTGGTCGAAGACGATGCCATGATTGCCGGCGCAGTAGCCGCCAGCCTGAAAGACAAAGGTTTTGCCGTCGATTGGGTCGGCGACGGGCCGTCTGCCGAAACCGCGCTGGCGGCGCAAAGCTACGATACCGTGCTGCTGGATTTGGGGCTGCCGGGGCGCGACGGGCTGGCGGTATTGCAGCACATCCGCAGCCGCGGCCACACCGTACCCGTTTTAATCCTGACCGCCCGCGACGATCTCGACAGCCGCCTGCAGGGGCTGGACGGCGGCGCCGACGATTATCTGGTCAAACCCTTCGATTTGGCCGAACTGCACGCCCGCATCCGCGCCGTTATCCGCCGCCACAGCGGACAGGCCGCCGCCAAACCCGGCAACGGCACGCTGACGCTCGACCCCGCCACCCACCAAGTCAGCATCGCGGGGCAGACCGATGCGGTTTTACTGAGCAACAAAGAATTCGCCATTTTGCAGGTGCTGGTTTTGCGCCCCGGCGTCATCCATTCGCGCGCCGAGCTGGAAGACAAGCTCTACGGCTGGGGCGAAGAAGTGGAAAGCAACGCCGTCG
This sequence comes from Bergeriella denitrificans NBRC 102155, assembly GCF_001592185.1. GTDB lineage: Bacteria > Pseudomonadota > Gammaproteobacteria > Burkholderiales > Neisseriaceae > Neisseria > Neisseria denitrificans. The sequence continues at coordinate 17,234 of NZ_BCWL01000015.1, read as the reverse complement.
ATTACCTGATTCACGCGCTGCGTAAAAAAATCGGCAAAGAGCATATCCGCAACGTGCGCGGCGTCGGCTGGCTGGTGGATAAAGAATAAGCCGGAGCCGCATCACAATCAGGCCGGGCGGCATCTGCGTTCAACAGCCAACACCGCCGCGCCCGATGATGCCGCCTTTACACAACCGTTCCACCCTGCCGACACCGCCTGCTGCCGTCTGAAAATCCGACCGCCATGAACCTCATCCGCTACTTCCGCCATTCCCTGCAAATCAAAATCAGCCTGGCGCTGACCGCTGCCGCCTTAACTGCCGCGCTGGCGGCGGGCGCGGTGGCGTTTTGGGACACCTACACCGAAACCCACAAGCTGCAAGACGACCTGCTGCGCCAAACCGCCCGCCATCTGGAAGCCAGCACCCGCCTGAGCGGCGATGAAGCCGACAGCGATGCCGACGCGCAAATCGACGTGCAAACCTCCGACACGCCCGCCGACCAACGCCGCTTCGACCCCGACCGCTATCCCGAAAGCGGCTTTTACACGCTGGAAGACGACGGCGACACCCTGCGCCTGTATATCCAGCGCGACGGCGGGCACTACACCGCCGTGATGCAGGAAAACGAATACCGCGACGATTTGGCCGAAGCCGCCGCCTGGAACAGCGCCCTGCCGCCGCTGCTGCTGATTCCGCTGACCGCCCTGCTGACCTTCTGGATCACCCGCCGCACCCTGCGCCCCGTACGCCGCCTGTCCGAAGAGCTGGCGCAGCGCGACGAAGGCGATTTGACCCCGCTTGATGAAACCGGCGTGCCGTCTGAAATCCGCGGCTTCGTGTCCGCCGTCAACCGCCAGTTTGCCCGCAGCGCCGACATGATGGCGCAGCAGCAGCGCTTTATCGCCGATGCCGCCCACGAGCTGCGCAGCCCGCTGACCGCGCTTTCCCTACAGGCCGAGCGGCTGGACGATGCCGCCCTGCCGCCCGACATCCGCGCCCAAATTGCCGATATGCGCCAAAGCATCCGCCGCAACCGCCACCTGACCGAGCAATTATTGTCGCTGGCACGCGCACAGTCCGCCGCCGAACCGCGCCGCAGTGCCCTTTCCGCCCGCGACCTGATGCGCCGCCTGATTGAAGACCTGCTGCCCATCAGCAGCGCCAAAGCGCAGGATTTGGGCGTGGAAGGCGACGGCGATGTCACGCTTTACGCCGACGACACCGCCGTTTACACCCTAATCAAAACCCTGGCCGACAACGCCGTACGCTATACCCCCGCAGGCGGCCGCATCGATTTATCGTGCCGCCGCGAAAACGGCTGGGTGGTGTTTGCGGTGGAAGACGACGGCCCGGGCATCCCCGCCGCCGAACGCGCCCGCGTGCTCGACCCGTTTTACCGCATTCTCGGCAGCGGCGAACAGGGCACGGGGCTGGGTTTGTCCATCGCCGACAATATCGCCAAACGCTACGGCGGCCGCATCCGCCTGAGCGACAGCCCGAATTTCGAACACGGCCTGCTGGCCGAAGCATGGCTGGCCGCGCATCTGCTGAGGGAGAAAGCCGCTTGAATTAAGAGAACAAAGCCGTCTGAAAATGCCTGTTTTTCAGACGGCTTTTTCTGTGTGATTTTCAGCAGTAGGACGGGCATCCCTGCCCGTCGCTCATTCGCAGAATGAGATAAACCTTTGATTGAGCTGTTTTCTTTGCCTTTCGGCAACGCAACAGGTCCCGTAAACGGGATTTCCTTTGATCACAAGATGCTCGTTCTATTGCTGTTGCGGAAAAACCGCTTAAACAGGAAAATGAAGCCGTCTGAAAGTGCCTGTTTTTCAGACGGCTTTTTCTGTGTGATTTTCAGTAATCTGCTCCCTCCCCCGTCCTTAACGGGGGAGGGTTGGGGTGGGGGCTTTGCTTCGCAGGCCACTTTAGGCCGAATACACCCCCATCCTAGCCTTCCCCCGCAATGGCGGGGGAAGGGACAGATTTCTGAATTTCAACAGTTTGTGCCTTTCTCAACCATTCTGCTTATCCCGCACATCCCGTAGGGCGGGGTTGCCACGCCGCCGCTTGTGTTTCCCCCAACAAATTATCCGTCAGGGCGGCAAAAGCGGTACAATCGCTTTTTTATTCCTGCGGCCGCCTGCCTGTTTTCAGACGGCCAAACTTTCTTTTTGAAATCAAAATCATGAATTTATTAGGTGCTTTGGCTAAGGTCGGCAGCCTGACGATGGTGTCGCGCGTATTGGGTTTTGTACGCGATACCATCATCGCCCGCGCGTTCGGCGCGGGGATGGCGACCGATGCGTTTTTTGTGGCGTTCAAACTGCCGAACCTGTTGCGGCGGATTTTTGCCGAGGGGGCGTTCGCGCAGGCGTTTGTGCCGATTTTGGCGGAATATAAGGAAACGCGCTCGCCCGAGGCGACGCAGGCGTTTGTGCGCCATGTGGCGGGGATGTTGTCGTTTGTGCTGGTAATTGTGACCGCCGTCGGTATTTTGGCCGCGCCGTGGGTGATTTATGTGTCCGCGCCGGGTTTTGCGAAAAATCCCGATAAGTTTCAGCTTTCCATCGATTTGCTGCGGGTGACGTTTCCGTATATTTTCTTGATTTCGCTCTCGTCTTTTGTCGGCTCGATTCTGAATGCCTATCATAAATTCAGCATTCCCGCCTTTACGCCGACGCTGCTCAATGTATCGTTTATCGTGTTCGCGCTGTTTTTCGTGCCGTATTTCGATCCGCCCGTAACGGCATTGGCCTGGGCGGTGTTTGTCGGCGGCGTATTGCAGCTGGTGTTCCAGTTGCCTTGGCTGGCGAAGCTGGGTTTTTTAAAAATGCCCAAGCTGGATTTCAAAGATGCGGCGGTCAACCGGGTGATGAAGCAGATGGCTCCTGCGATTTTGGGTGTGTCCGTCGCGCAGATTTCGCTGGTGATTAACACCATTTTTGCGTCGTTTCTGCAATCGGGCAGCGTGTCGTGGATGTATTACGCCGACCGCCTGATGGAGTTGCCCACGGGTGTGCTCGGTGCGGCGTTGGGGACGATTCTGCTGCCGACTTTGTCGAAACATGCGGCCGGGGATAATCCGCAGGCGTTTTCGGGGCTTTTGGACTGGGGCTTGCGCCTGTGTATGCTGCTGGCGATGCCGGCGGCGGTGGGTTTGGCGGTGCTGTCGTTTCCGCTGGTGGCGACTTTGTTTATGTATAAGGAGTTTACGCTTCATGATGCGCTGATGACGCAGCATGCGCTGATTGCCTATTCTTTCGGCCTGATCGGGCTGATTATGATTAAAGTGCTCGCGCCGGGTTTTTATGCGCGCCAAAATATCAAAACGCCGGTCAAAATCGCTATTTTCACGCTGGTGTGCACGCAGTTGATGAACTTGGCTTTTATCGGCCCGCTGAAACACGTCGGTCTGGCCTTAGCCATCGGGCTGGGCGCGTGCCTGAATGCAGGGCTGCTGTTTTTTCTGCTGCGCAAACACGGTATCTACCGGCCGGGCAAGGGCTGGGGGATGTTTTTGGTGAAAATGCTGGCGGCACTATCGGTAATGGGCGGCGGCCTGTGGGCAGCGCAAACCTACCTGCCGTTTGAATGGGCGGGTGTCGGCGGCCTGCAAAAATTCTGGCAGCTGTGTATCCTAGTCGCCATCGGCGGCGGCCTGTATTTTACTGCTTTGGGCTTGCTGGGTTTCAGGCCGCGCGATTTCAAACGCTCGGAAACCGCCTAGCCGCAACAGGCCGTCTGAAAACGGTATGCGTGTTTTTCAGACGGCTTTTTGCCCGTGTCCGCCCCCAAATCACGCCTGGCATGTGGTGAATTGTCAAACACGCCCGAAAAAGCGTACAATTCCGCCTATTTTTCTGATTTATTTTTCTGATTAATCAATAGAATTTTCAGACGGCTTTTTTTCAAAAATAAACACACAAAGCCGTCTGAAAACCGTTTATCAAGCTGAAACACACATGATTTACCCCAAAACTTACGACGTTATCGTCGTCGGCGGCGGCCACGCCGGTACTGAAGCCGCGCTCGCCGCCGCGCGTATGGGCGCGCAAACGCTCCTGCTCACCCACAATATCGAAACCCTCGGCCAAATGTCGTGCAACCCCTCTATCGGCGGCATCGGCAAAGGCCATCTGGTGCGCGAAGTCGACGCGCTCGGCGGCGCGATGGCACTGGCCACCGATATGTCGGGCATCCAGTTCCGCCGCCTGAACGCCAGCAAAGGCGCGGCGGTGCGGGCGACGCGGGCGCAGGCCGACCGCATCCTCTACAAAGCCGCCATCCGCGAAATGCTGGAAAACCAAGAAAATCTGGAACTGTTCCAGCAGGCGGTGGAAGACATCACGCTCGAGGGCGAACGCGTATCCGGCGTAAAAACCGCCATGGGCGTGGAATTTAAAGCCCGCGCCGTGGTGCTGACCGCAGGCACGTTTCTCGCCGGCAAAATCCACATCGGCTTGGAAAACTACGCGGGCGGACGCGCGGGCGACCCTGCCGCGCAAGGCTTGTCAGGCCGTCTGAAAGAATTGAACCTGCCCGTATCGCGCCTGAAAACCGGCACGCCGCCGCGCATCGACGGGCGCACCATCGACTTTTCCGTGCTGGAAGAGCAGCCCGGCGACACGCCCGTACCCGTGATGTCGGTGCGCGGCAGCGCAGAAATGCACCCGCGCCAAGTATCCTGCTGGATTACCCACACCAATCTGCACACCCACGACATCATCCGCTCCGGCTTCGACCGCAGCCCCATGTTTACCGGCAAAATCGAAGGCGTGGGCCCGCGCTATTGTCCTTCCATCGAAGACAAAATCAACCGCTTCGCCGATAAAGACAGCCACCAGATTTTTCTCGAGCCCGAAGGCCTGACCACCCACGAATACTACCCCAACGGCATTTCCACCAGCCTGCCTTTCGACATCCAAATCGCCCTCGTGCGCTCCATGAAAGGCTTGGAAAACGCCCACATCCTGCGCCCCGGCTACGCCATCGAATACGATTATTTCGACCCGCGCAACCTGAAAGCCAGCCTGGAAACCAAAACCATCGCCGGCCTCTTCTTCGCCGGACAAATCAACGGCACCACCGGCTACGAAGAAGCCGCCGCGCAAGGCCTGCTGGCCGGCGCCAACGCCGTGCAGTATGTGCGCGAACGCGATCCGCTGCTGCTGCGCCGCGAACAGGCTTATTTGGGCGTACTCGTCGACGATTTGATTACCAAAGGCGTGAACGAGCCCTACCGCATGTTCACCAGCCGCGCCGAATACCGCCTGCAACTGCGCGAAGACAACGCCGATATGCGCCTCACCGAAGACGGCTACAAAATCGGCCTGGTATCCGAAGCCCAGTGGCGCGCGTTTGACGAAAAACGCGAACACATCGCGCGCGAAATCCAACGCCTGAAAACCACTTGGTACACCCCGCAGAAGCTGCCGGAAAGCGAACAAATCCGCGTCTTCGGCCAAAAGCTCTCGCGCGAAGCCAATCTGCACGACCTGCTGCGCCGCCCGAACGTGGATTACGCCGCCCTGATGACGCTGGAAGGCGCAAGGCCGTCTGAAAACCTGTCTGAAAGCGTGACCGAGCAAGTGGAAATCCAAGTGAAATACCAAGGCTACATCGACCGCCAGCAAGACGAAATCAACAGCCGCCGCGACATCGAAACGCTGAATCTGCCCGCCGATATTGATTACGGCAAAGTCAAAGGCTTATCGGCCGAAGTGCAGCAAAAGCTCAACCAACACCGCCCCGAAACCGTCGGCCAAGCCAGCCGCATTTCGGGTGTCACCCCCGCCGCCGTTGCGCTTTTGATGGTGCATTTGAAACGCGGTTTTCGAGATGCCAAATAAGCCATCGGCATCGGATAAGGTAAAAAAGCCGTCTGAAAACTGCAATTTTCAGACGGCTTTTTACACCCCGCTTATTCCCACTCAACATGTTCGCTCAGGAAACCGCCGCTTTGGTGAGCCCACAGTTTGGCGTATAAGCCCTGCTTGGCGAGCAGTTCGGCGTGCGTGCCTTCTTCGATGATACGGCCTTTGTCGAGCACAATCAGTCTGTCCATCGCGGCGATGGTGGACAGGCGGTGGGCGATGGCGATGACGGTTTTGTTTTCCATCATCTTATCCAGGCTCTCCTGAATGGCGGCTTCGACTTCGGAATCGAGCGCGCTGGTGGCTTCGTCGAGCAGCAAAATCGGCGCGTCTTTCAGCATCACGCGGGCGATGGCGATGCGCTGGCGCTGGCCGCCGGAGAGTTTCACGCCGCGCTCGCCGACATGGGCATCGTAGCCACGGCGGCCTTTGGCGTCGCTCAGGTTGGGAATGAAATCGGCGGCTTCGGCGCGCTCGGCGGCGGAAATCATTTCGGCATCGGTCGCGCCGGGGCGGCCGTAGATGATGTTGTCGCGCACGGAGCGGTGCAGCAGCGATGTGTCTTGGGTAACCAAGCCGATTTGTGCGCGCAGGCTTTCTTGGGTGACACCGTCCACGTTTTGGCCGTCGATGGAAATCGTACCGCTCTGCGGCTCGTAAAAGCGCAGCAGCAGGTTGACGATGGTGGATTTACCCGCGCCGCTGCGGCCGATAAGGCCGACTTTTTCGCCCGGTTTGATGGTGAGGTTAAAACCGTTGAGCAGCGGCTTGCCGGCTTCGTAGGAGAAATCCACATGGTCGAATTTGATTTCGCCCGCGCCGACTTTCAGCGGCAGCGCCTGCGGTTTGTCCACGATGGTGTGCGGCTTGGTCAGGGTCGCCATGCCGTCGTTGACCGTGCCGATGTTTTCAAACAGGCGGGCGGATTCCCACATAATGTATTGCGAGAGACCGTTCACGCGCAAAGCCATAGCGGTGGCGGTGGCTACGGCGCCGACTTCGATTTGACCCTGCTGCCACAGCCAAATGCCGAGCACGGCAGTAGAAAGCGTGAGCGCGGTATTCACGATGAAGCTGCAGCTGTGCAGCGAAGTTGCCAGGCGCATCTGCGCGTGCACCGTGACCATAAATTCTTCCATCGACTGCTTGGCATAAGCCGCTTCGCGCGCGCCGTGGGAAAACAGTTTGACCGTGGTAATATTGGAATAGGCATCGGTAATGCGGCCGGTCATCAGCGAGCGCGCATCGGCCTGCTTGGCGGCGGTTTTACCCAGCTTCGGAATCAGGAAACGCATAATCAGCGCAAAGCCGACAATCCAGCCGATAAAGGGCAGCAGCAGCCAGCCGTCGAGCGCGGCCAAAATCACACCGGACGTGATGAAATACACCAGCACATACACCACCATATCGGCCACGGTCATCACCGCATCGCGCAGCGCCAGCGCGGTCTGCATCACTTTGGCCGATACGCGCCCGGCAAATTCGTCCTGATAAAAGCCCAGGCTCTGATTGAGCATCAGACGGTGGAAATTCCAGCGCAGGCGCATGGGGAACACGCCTTGCAGCGTCTGCAGGCGCACGTTGGACGCGAAAAACGTCCAAAACACCGAAAACACCATCATCAGCGCCATGCCCGCCAGCGCCCAGCCTTTTTCGGCAAACAGCGTATCGGGCGTATAACGGCCGAGCCAGTCGATGACCAAGCCCATAAACTGCAGCAGCAGCGCTTCCATCACGCCGATGCCCGCCGTCATCAGCGCCAGCACCAAAATCCACTTACGCACGCCGGTGATGCTGCTCCAGATAAAGCGCCACAGCCCTTTTTCGGGCGTTTGCGCCGCCTCGGCGGGATAGGGATCGATGCGGGCTTCAAACCAGGAAAAAATCTTGTTTATCATAAATCTGCTTTATATCGGTTTTTCAGACGGCCTGCGCCGCGCCTGCCGTCTGAAAAAATAGGGGAAACCCGAATTGTACCGAAAGCGGCAGCCGAGAAAAAGGCTTGCGGCGGCAACACAGCTTTGCACGTTGGGAAAGCATGATGCAGAAAGCCGTCTGAAAAACCGGTTACGCAGATTTTCAGACGGCCTTGCGCTTGATATTCAGACTTTACTGCAAATTCGCCTGATAAAACGCTTCAAATTTATCAAACGGGATTTTGCCGGATTGCTTGTCGTATAAATCCACATGGGTCGCGCCGGGCACAATCACCAATTCTTTGTTTTTACTGCCCAACGCCTTAAACGCATCTTCGCCGAAGTAACGCGAATGGGCTTTTTCGCCGTGTACGACCAACGCCGGGGTTTGCAGTTCATCGGCATATTTTAAAATCGGCATGGTGATGAACGAAAGCGCGTTGGTCGTGGTCCATGCGCTGTTTGAATTCACGCTGCGCGGGTGGAAGCCACGTTCGGTTTTATAAAAATCGGCATATTCGCGCACAAATTGCGGCGTGTCGGCGTTGTGGGCAGACGGCGGCGGCAAATGGTCGTTCGGGTTGCCCAATGCGGTGTGTCCTGCTTTTGCCGCTTCGGTGCGGGCTTGATTTAGGGCTTGGCGCATGGCGGAGCGGGCGTTTTTATCCACGCTGTCGTTGTAACCGTTTGCCATGACGCGGGGCATATCGTACATCGTGCTGACCGCCACGGCTTTGACACGGGTGTCCATAATGGCGTTGTTTAAGGCGAAACCGCCCCAGCCGCAGATGCCGAGAATACCGATTTTATCGGCATCTACCGCATTGTTATTGGCCAGATAATCCACCGCCGCGCTGAAATCTTCGGTATTGATTTCAGGGCTGGCCACGTTGCGCGGTTCGCCGCCGCTCTCGCCGGTGTACGAGCCGTCAAACGCCAAAGTGACAAATCCGCGCTCTGCCAATTCTTGGGCATAAATACCGCTTGTTTGTTCTTTTACCGCACCGAAAGGCCCGCCCACAGCAATCGCAGGCAGCTTGCCTTTGGCGTTTTTCGGCATATACAAATCGCCGACCAGGGTAATGCCGTAGCGGTTTTTGAACGATACTTTGCGATGCTCGACTTTATCGGATTTCGGGAAAATTTTGTCCCACTCCGCCACCATCGATACAGGCAGGGTCGGATTTTGGGCGTGGGCTTGGGCGTAGTTTGCGGTATTCACGGTATAAGCTCCTGATACGGGCGCGGCCAAAGCAGCGCCGGAAAGCGCGGCGGCAGCGGCAGTGGCGGCAAGGGTGCGTAAAAAAGTGCGGCGTTGCATGGGCAGCTCCTGATAAATTGATTTCGATGGAGCGGATTATCCGCCGCCCGAATTATTCCGTAAATGAATAAAATTGGTTTACAGTATTCCGCATTTTGATACAATCAACGCATTTTTCAGACGGCCTTTATGCTGAAAAAAGCAGAAAAAGCCGTCTGAAAAACCCGTATTGCACCAACCCTATATTGTGCCCTATCGTCCCGTTTCCACGCTGCCCGTCCATGAACAAACTTGAAGCCCTGCGCCTGTTCTGCGCCGCCGCCGACAGCGGCAATTTCCGCCAAACCGCCCTGCTCCTGGGCGTATCGCCGCAAGCCGTGACCCGCGCGGTGGCGTTTTTGGAGCAGGAGTTCGGCGACGCGCTGTTTGTCCGCAATACCCGTACCACCGCCATCACGCCCTTCGGCCGCCAAGTATATGCCGAAGCCAAAACCGCACTGGCGCATACCGACGCGCTGTTTCAGCAGTTCAGCCGCAAAGAGCGCGAAAGTCTGGCCGGGCCGGTGCGTGTGGCGCTGCCCGAGGTGGACGAATGGGGGCTGCTCGAAGCCGTGTTGCACGGGCTGCGCGATTACCCCGAAATCGTGCCTGACTGGCGCAGCGGCAATGCGCTGAGCAACACCGACCGCGAGCAGATTGACGTAGGCGTGCGCGTGGGCGTGCCGCAGGCCAACGATTTCATCATCCACCCCGCCGCCCCGCTGCGCCTGCAAACCGTGATGTCGCCCGAGCTTTTGGCGCGCACGGGCGCACCGCACAGCGTGGCCGACCTGCGCGCGCGTTTCCCGCTGGTCGGGCTGCTGGACATCAACAGCGGCAAACTCTTTGAATACGACTACCCGCACACCGTCTTTGCGCCCGAAGCACCCGCCTTTATCGCGCCCAACAACCGCCACGCCCTGCAGGCGGTCTTGCAGGGGCGCGCCGCCGGACAGTTTGCCGCGTGGACGGTGCAGCCGCATATCCGCCAAGGCCGTCTGAAAACCGTCTTGCCCGACGACGAAATGACTTTAAACTGGCAGCTTTATGTGTACCGCCCGCGCCGCCACCGCCATACCGCGCGGGTGAAAATCGTTTTCGACCTGCTGGCCGAGGCATTAACGCGCTTTTTCCACGACGAAACCCGCACCGGATAGCCCGCCCGCAGCAGGTTTATGCACGCGGCGGGTAAAACCGTTAAAATATCGTCGTCGAACTTAAATCCTGCTACGGCGTTGGCTCGCCTTGTAGCAGAATTGAATTTCGCCGACGATACCGTTTGACCCGGCATCATGCCGATTATTTCCCGCCCCTTTCCCCCCACCACGGAACGCTTTTCATGAACCGACCCGCCGCCCTGAAAATCCTGAACGACGTCTTCGGCTACCCCAGATTTCGCGGCAACCAGGAAGCCGTGGTCAACACGCTCGCGTCCGGCCAAAGCCTGATGGTGCTGATGCCCACCGGCGGCGGCAAATCCCTGTGTTACCAAATTCCCGCGCTGATGCGCGAAGGCGTGGCGGTGGTGGTGTCGCCGCTGATTGCGCTGATGAACGACCAAGTAGCCAATTTACACGCGGCGGGCGTGGCGGCGGCGGCGGTACACAGCGGCACATCGCCCGACGAAGCGCGCCGCATTGCCGATGAAATCCACGCAGGCCGTCTGAAATTACTCTATGTCGCCCCCGAGCGTTTGGTGGGCGAGCGTTTTCTGCGTTTTCTCGACCAACAGACCGTCAGCCTGTTTGCCATCGACGAAGCGCACTGCGTGAGCCAGTGGGGGCACGACTTCCGCCCCGAATACCAACAGCTCGGGCTGCTGGCCGACCGCTATCCCGACGTGCCACGCATCGCGCTCACCGCCACCGCCGACGCCGCCACCCGTGCCGACATCAAACATTACCTGCGCCTGGACAATTCGCCCGAATACATCGCCAGCTTCGACCGTCCGAACATCTATTACCAAGTCATCGAAAAAAACAACGGCAAAAAACAGCTTTTGGATTTCATTCAAAAGCAGATGAGCGGGCAAAGCGGCATCGTTTACTGCCTCAGCCGCAAAAAAGTCGAAGATGTGGCGGCCTTTTTATGCGAGCAGGGTCTGGAAGCCATTCCCTACCACGCCGGCCTGAGCATGGAAACGCGCGAAGCCAACCAGCGGCGTTTCACCCGCGAAGACAACATCATCGTCGTCGCCACCGTCGCCTTCGGCATGGGCATAGACAAGCCCGACGTGCGCTTCGTCGCCCACCTCGACATGCCGCAGAGCGTCGAACATTTCTACCAGGAAAGCGGCCGCGCCGGACGCGACGGCCTGCCCGCCGCCAGCTGGCTGTGTTACGGCCTGAACGACTGGGTTTTACTGCGCGAGCGCATTGCCGAAAGCCAAAGCGACGAAGCGCAAAAACACATCGAAATGCAAAAACTCGACGCCATGCTCTCCGTATGCGAAACCGCCGAATGCCGCCGCGTGCTGCTGCTGAAACACTTCGGCGAAACCGCGCAGCCCTGCGGCCATTGCGACAACTGCCTGCACCCGCCCACCCGCTTCGACGGCACCGAGCCGGTACAGAAGCTGCTGAGCTGCGTGTACCGCGTCGGCCAAAACTTCGCCGCCGGCTACGTCATCAACGTCTTACGCGGCAAAAGCGACGACTGGATACAGCGCAACCGCCACGACCAACTCTCCACCTACGGCATCGGCGGCCATCTCAACGACAAAGAATGGCGCGCCGTCATCCGCCAATGCATCAGCGCAGGCTATCTCACCGTCAACCCGCAGCATCACCAAGCCCTGCAACTGACCGAAGCCGCCCGCGCTGTACTCAAAGGCGAAATCCAAGTCTGGCTGCGCCCGCTGCGCCGCGAAAAAGCCGCCACCCAAAAGCCCAAAGAAGAATGGCTGCGTACCGAGCGCGAAGAACGCATCTGGCAGGCGCTGCGCGGCTGGCGCACGGAAAAAGCCCGCGCCGCAGAAGTGCCCGCCTATGTCATTTGCGGCGACAAAACCCTGCGCGATATTGTTGAAAAAATCCCGCAAACCCTGCAAGACCTGCACGATATCTACGGCCTGGGCGAAGCCAAAATCGACAAATTCGGCCTGGAAATCCTGGAAATCTGCCACAGCGTCGATACTCCCGCCGCACACAGGCCGTCTGAAAACAAGCGTAGCGAGTTTCTGCAGAGCAAAAACGGGCAAAGCGAATTTCCGCAAAACACAAACGAACACAACGGCGACCGCCCCAACCCGCCGCCCGCCGAAGCCGCCTTCCAACCCGCCGACGAACGCGAAGCACAGCTGTTTGCCGCCCTGAGCGCGTGGCGCGAAAAACAGGCGCATATCGAAGGCTGCGCGTTCAGTAAAATCCTGTCCGACGACAGCCTGGCCGATTTGACCCGCAACACGCCCGAAACCGATTTGGATTTACAGGGCGTGTACGGCTTGGGCGAAGTACGCATCGGCAAATACGGCACGGATATTCTATCCGTCTGCTACCCGTTTTCAGACGGCCTCGACGAAGCCGCCCGCCAACGCCGCAAACGTATGCGCCGCCTGCTCGAATGGCTGGCGCGCACCGCCCGCCGGCAAAGCGCAGAGCCGCATCAGGTGTTGAGCAAAACCACCCTGCGCGCCATCGCCGCCAAATATCCGCGCACGCAGGCAGAGTTGGCCGAAATTTACGGCATGGATGCCGACAAAGCCGAACGCTACGGCGAAGACCTGCTGGCCGAGCTGGACGAATAACACAGCCGGTAAGCCGCAGGCCGTTTCACTTTGCGCCACACGTTTCCCGTAATCCACCCTTTTCCGAGTACACACATGAACAAAATCCTGATTCTCTGCACCGCGCTGCTGCTGTCCGCCTGCCTGAGCGAGACCAAGCCGACCGCCCCCGCGCAGCCGCAGGCCGCCGCCACCGACAGCTGCCGGCAACGCTTCTGCACCCGCGAATACGACCCCGTATGCGCCACCATCAGCGAAAACGGCCGCCTGCACCGGCAAACCTTCGGCAACCGCTGCACCGTATGCAGCGACAGCGGCCAAATCCTGTCCGTTGCCAAAGGCGCCTGCCACGCGCCCGCCCCGAATACTGCGCCGTAAAATTACGGTATAATCCCCCATCTTTATCAGACAGTTATCCGGCCAAACCATGACCCCACGCAAAATTCTCGTTACCTCCGCGCTGCCCTATGCCAACGGCAGCATCCACTTAGGCCACATGGTCGAGCACATCCAAACCGACATCTGGGTGCGCTTCCAAAAACTGCGCGGCCACGAATGCTACTACTGCTGCGCCGACGACACCCACGGCACGCCCGTAATGCTGGCCGCGCAAAAACAAGGCATCGCACCCGAAGACATGATTGCCCGCGTGCGCGAAGAGCATCTGGCCGACTTCACCGGCTTTCTCATCGGCTACGACAACTACTACTCCACCCATTCGCCGGAAAACCAAGCCCATTCCGAGCGCATCTACCGCGCCTTGAAAGCCAACGGCAAAATCGAAAGCCGCGTCATCGAGCAGCTCTTCGACCCTGAAAAAAACATGTTCCTGCCCGACCGCTTCGTCAAAGGCGAATGCCCGAAATGCCACGCGCAAGACCAATACGGCGACAACTGCGAAGTGTGCGGCACCACCTATTCCCCGACCGAACTGATTAAGCCCTACTCCGCCGTATCGGGCGCCACGCCGGTGTTGAAAGAATCCGAACACTTCTTCTTCAAATTGGGCGAATGCGCCGACTATCTGAAAGAGTGGACTTCCGGCAGCAACCCGCACAACGGCAAGCCGCACCTGCAGCCCGAAGCCCTCAACAAAATGAAAGAATGGCTGCACCCCGACGAAAACGGCGAAGGCGGCCTCTCCGATTGGGACATCTCCCGCGATGCGCCCTATTTCGGCTTTGAAATTCCCGACGCGCCCGGCAAATATTTCTATGTGTGGCTCGACGCGCCCGTAGGCTACATGGCTTCTTTCCAAAACCTGTGCGACCGCATCGGCACCGATTTCGACGCATTTTTCCGCGCCGGCAGCGAAGCCGAGATGTACCACTTTATCGGCAAAGACATCCTGTATTTCCACGCCCTGTTCTGGCCCGCCATGCTGCACTTTTCCGGCCACCGCGCCCCCAGCGGCGTATTCGCCCACGGCTTTCTCACCGTGGACGGCCAAAAAATGTCCAAATCGCGCGGCACGTTTATCACCGCCAAATCCTATCTGGATCAGAAACTCAATCCCGAATGGATGCGCTACTACATCGCGGCGAAGCTGAACAGCAAAATCGAAGACATCGATTTGAACCTGCAAGACTTCATCTCGCGCGTCAACAGCGATTTGGTCGGCAAATACGTCAACATCGCCGCCCGCGCCTCCGGCTTTATCGCCAAACGTTTTGAAGGCCGTCTGAAAAACGTATCAGACAGCGCCTTGCTGGCCAAACTCGCCGCCGAGAGCGAACACATCGCCGAGCAATACGAAAACCGCGAATACGCCCGCGCCCTGCGCGACATCATGGCGCTGGCGGATATCGTGAACGAATACGTTGACGCCAACAAACCGTGGGAATTGGCGAAACAAGAAGGCCAAGAAGCACGCCTGCACGAAGTCTGCAGCGAGCTGATTAACGCCTTCGCCATGCTCACCGCCTACCTCGCGCCCGTATTGCCGAACGTCGCCACCGAAGCCGCCAAGTTCCTGAATATTCCCGCCTTTACTTGGACACACACCCGCGAAACCCTGGGCGAGCATGCCATCAACAAATACGAGCATTTAATGCAACGAGTGGAGCAACAGCAAGTGGACAACCTAATCGAAGCCAACAAACAATCCATCCAAGCCGCCGCCGAGCAAGCCGCACCCGCCGAAGAGAGCCAATACGCGCCCGTCGCCGAGCAAGCCAGCTTTGACGACTTTATGAAAATCGACATGCGCGTCGCCAAAGTATTGAACTGCGAAGCCGTAGAAGGCAGCACCAAGCTCCTGAAATTCGACCTCGATTTCGGCTTTGAACAACGCATCATCTTCTCCGGCATCGCCGCCTCCTACCCCGACCCCGCCGAACTCAACGGCCGCATGGTCATCGCCGTCGCCAACTTCGCCCCGCGCAAAATGGCCAAATTCGGCGTATCCGAAGGCATGATTTTGAGCGCCGCCACCGCCGACGGCAAACTGCGCCTGCTCGACGTACACGAAGGCGCACAGCCGGGCGATAAAGTGGGCTGAGCCGTTTAGATATAGAAAAAGCCGTCTGAAAAATCCGTTTTTCAGACGGCTTTTCCGCCCTATAATCAGGTTTTCCGTCACACAAAGGCCGATAACCATGTCCCGCACGCTGATGATTGCCCTGACTGCCGCCTTTGCCGCGCCCGTTGCCGCTGCGCCTGCCTTTACCGGCAAAGCGCCTGCTTCGGCGCAGCAATGTTTGGCGCTGAAAAACGCCCGTATCGCCGATACGCAGATTACCAAAGCCGAATGGTCGGCCGACGGCGAGGTGGCCGGAGACCGGATGTCGGCGCTGACCGGCGGGCGCGGGCGCGCTGTTCAAGCCGGCGCGCACTGTATCGTTGAGGGCGAAATCGGCGCGCGCACCGGCA
Organism: Bergeriella denitrificans NBRC 102155; assembly: GCF_001592185.1. Lineage (GTDB taxonomy): Bacteria > Pseudomonadota > Gammaproteobacteria > Burkholderiales > Neisseriaceae > Neisseria > Neisseria denitrificans. The sequence goes on along the minus strand of NZ_BCWL01000015.1, from coordinate 1,568 downwards.
TCGACAGCAAGCCCTACGGCACCAAATTCCAGCTGCGCCTGCCTGCGGCGTGGAACCGTAAATTCCTGTTTCAGGGCGGCGGCGGGGTGAACGGCTTTGTCGGCCCGGCTTTGGGCAGCATCCCCATCCGCGCCTCAAGCGCCACGCCTGCGCTGACACGCGGCTATGCCGTCGTCAGCATGGACGGCGGCCACCCGACCCCGACGCCCGATTTCGGCGGCGACCCCGAAGCGCGTCTGGATTTTGCCTACCGCTCCACCGGCAAAGTAACCGCAGTTGCCAAATCCTTAATCCGCCAAATGTACCGCGCCGAACCGCAGCACAGCTATTTTATGGGCTGCTCCAACGGCGGACGCGAGGCGATGATTGCCGCGCAGCGTTATCCGCAGGAATTTGACGGTGTGATTGCGGCCAATCCGGGCTTCCGCCTCTCCCGCGCCGCCGTAGCCGAAGTGTGGGACACGCACCAATTCATGAAAATCGCCCCGAAAAATGCAGACGGCCATCAAATCCTGGCCAACGCGCTGACGCAGGCTGATTTGGACAAAGTCAGCCAAGCCGTGCTCCGCCGCTGCGATGCTAAAGACGGCCTGAAAGACGGCGTTATCAATGCGTGGGAAAGCTGCGATTTCCAACCGGAAATGGCGGGCTTATCCAAAGCCAAAACCGCCGCGCTCAAAGCGGTATTCGACGGCGCGAAAAACAGCCGGGGCGGGCAGATTTACAGCGGCTGGTATTACGACAGCGGCATCAATGCCAAAGGCTGGCGCGACTGGAAGCTGGGCGACTCGCAAACCGCCGAACCCAACGCCCGCAATGTGACGCTGGGCGCAGGTTCGCTCAAATGGTATTTCATGACCCCGCCCGTGCCCGATTTCGATTTGAGCCGCTTCGATTTCGACACCGATACGCCGAAAACCGACGCCACCGGCAAAATCAACGATGCCACCGACACCGATATGAGCGCGTTTAAAAACAACGGCGGCAAATTCATCATCATTACCGGTATTTCCGACCCGGTATTTTCCGCCAAAGACCAGCGCGACTGGTTCCGTGCCATGCAGCGCGACACGCCCGACGCGGCCTCGTTCAGCCGTATGTTTATGGTGCCGGGCATGACCCACTGCGGCGGCGGGCAGGCGTTTGACGATTTCGACCCGCTGACCGCGCTGGAAAACTGGCACGACCACGGCACAGCGCCCGAGCGCATCCTCGCCAAAGGCAAAGCCTTCCCCGGCCGCAGCATGCCGCTGTGCGCCTATCCGAAAACCGCCACCTTTACCGGCGGCAATCCGGAGCTGGCGGAAAGTTTTGTCTGCCGCTGATGGCGGCGTATCATGAAATTTCTAAAAAACAAGAAATCTTTATTGCCGCCATTAGCTTCGCAAGTCCGCTGCGCTTCCTCCAAATACCGATATGCGTTCCAAATCTAACATGTTTCGCTTTTTGGGAATTTAACGATAAGCAGCAAAAAAGGCCGTCTGAAAATCATGGTTTTCAGACGGCCTTTTTTGCCGTTATTTCATACAGGGCTGATCATAATATAAGTCGGCGGACTTGTTGCTTCA